>JBFJMM010000031.1:0-14306 GCA_041633885.1 Porticoccaceae bacterium | reverse complement strand
GGCTTGCTGGAATTTTCCATTTGTTCCAATAACTGGTTCAGGTCAGGTGCGGCCAGTGGTTTGCCAAATTCACGAATATCGGCGCCAGCGATAAACGTCCGGCCTTCACAGATCAACACCAGCGCCTTTATTGCGTCGTCCGCCTGGCCGACCGCGAACGCGTCCTTGAGACCCTGGCGTACTGATTGCCCCAGTGCATTTACCGGAGGGTTGTTGACAGTGATCAGTCCGATGGACCCTTGCGCATTGAAGCTTACCGTGCTGGACATATAAGTTCCCCGTGATCAGCCGAATTTTGTGGGCAGGTAATCAAATTGTGTTGACTACAACTGGTTAATGGATTGCAAGCAATGAATAAAACGCTCATCTAAAATTTTTTAACGCTGCGATGTATGCGGCGGCTGCGTCATGTTTGGCGATAACCTCACACAGCGGCTTGCCTTCCGGCCCCGGCGCATTGATGTCGCGCCCGGCGGCAAAGAAATACCGCACAAAGGTGGCAAAGTTATCTGCAATCATGCCCCGGTAGGCTCTCTCGATGACGTGAAAATCGGCATTGACGCCGAGCGGCGGCGTCAGATCGAGAAACGATTTTATGCGCTCGTCGCCAAACGACTCGCCCGTGACTTTTTGCTTGTCCTTGCTTTTACCTTTTGCTGATTTGTCTTCTACGAGCGCCATCAACGGTTCCTTAAAGTAAGGCATTGAGTTTGGTTAACACCATGTCGCTAACCTGTTGGGGGTTTGCCTGGCCCCTGGATAATTTCATCACCTGTCCGACAAAATAACCCAGCATTTTGGGCTGTTTACTGGCGTCGGCTTTGATGTAGTTGGTGATTTGTTGTGGATTTTCCGCAATCACCTGGTCCACCAGCGCTGCAATAGTGCCGGTGTCGGACACCTGCTTGAAACCCCGCGCAGCGATAATGGCGTCGCACTCTCCCTCGCCGTTCCACATCGCTTCGAAAACCTGTTTAGCCATATTGTTGGAAATACTTTGATCCGCGATGCGCGTGATCAGATCGCTCAAACCCTGCGGCGTGACGCGACTCTCGCGTATACCAAGACCGGTGCTGTTGAGTTTTGCAGCGAGTTCGCCCATTACCCAGTTCGCCACAAGCTTCGCATCGCCACATTGCTGGGCAGCGGTTTCGAAAAATGTGGCCAGGCCGGCGTCGCTGCCGAGCATGTCTGCGTCGTAGGTTGAGAGTTGGTACTGTTGCACAAAGCGTTGCTTGCGCACGTCGGGCAATTCCGGCAGGTTGGCGCGCAGTGCTTCGATATAGGCGTCATCAATTTCCACCGGCAACAAATCCGGGCACGGGAAATAGCGGTAATCGTTGGCCTGTTCTTTGCTGCGCATCGAACGTGAAATATCTTTATCGCCGTCGTAGAGACGAGTTTCCTGAATAATTTTTCCGCCCTCTTCGAGTACAGTTATCTGCCGCTCCACTTCCAGAGCAATCGCCCTTTCCATAAAGCGAAAAGAGTTCAAGTTTTTGGTTTCGGTGCGCGTACCGAGCGCGGCGCCGGGACGGCGTATCGAAATATTAACGTCAAAGCGCATCGAGCCTTGGGACATATCGCCATCACAAATACCCAGCGATGTGACAATGCCGTGGAGTTTCCTGGCAAAGGCGACCGCCTCGTCTGCATTGCGCATATCCGGTTCCGAAACAATTTCAATGAGTGGTGTGCCGGCGCGGTTGAGATCAATGCCAGACATGCCATGAAAATCCTGGTGCAGGGATTTTCCGGCATCTTCTTCCAGGTGCGCGTGATGAATTCGTATACGTTTGCTGGAACCGTCGGCAGATTCTATATCGACATATCCTGCGCCAACGACAGGGCGTTCCAGCTGGGTCGTTTGATAACCTTTTGGCAAGTCCGGGTAAAAATAATTTTTGCGGTCAAACGCGGAAATTGTACCAATCTCCGCATTCACGGCGATGCCGAACATCACCGCCATACGCAGCGCTTCTTCGTTCAGCACCGGTAGGGTGCCGGGCATGGCGAGATCGATTGCACAGGCCTGGGTGTTTGGTGCGGCACCGAATGCAGTGCTCGCGCCCGAAAAAATCTTGCTGCGCGTGGCAAGTTGCGTGTGGACCTCGAGTCCAATAACGATCTCCCAATCCGTTGCGGTCATAACATGCGCTCTTCTCAGTTAAGGTCGGGGGCGGTGCGCGTGTGCCAGTCGGTGACCTGTTGCAAGCGGTGCGCGATGTTGAGCATGCGCGCCTCGTCGAAATAGTTGCCGATAATTTGCAGCCCCACGGGTTTATCGTCCACCAGCCCGCAGGGTATGGACATGCCCGGCAAGCCCGCCAGATTGGTGGCAATGGTGTAGATATCCTCGAGATACATGGCCACCGGGTTATCGCCCTTGGCGCCAAACGCAAACGCCGGGTTGGGGCAGGTGGGACCGATGATGACGTCGACCTGCGCAAACGCCGCCGTGAAATCCTGTTTGATCAGGCGCCGTACCTGCTGAGCCTTTTTGTAATAGGCGTCGTAGTAACCGGCGGACAGGCAATAGGCGCCGACCAGAATGCGGCGCTTTACTTCGTCTCCAAAACCCTCCGCCCGGGAGCGCATGTACATGTCGCGCAGGTCGACCGGATCCGCGCAGCGGTAGCCATAGCGTACGCCGTCAAACCGCGAAAGATTGGCCGATGCCTCCGCGGGGGCGATTACGTAGTACGCGGGTACCGATAGCGCGGAGTGTGGAAGGCTGATGTCCTTGACGGTCACACCCTGTTTCTGCAATTCCGCGACGGCGTCGCGCAGGGCGCGTTCGGTGCCGGGGTTCAGGCCCGCGTCAAAATATTCGCGGGGCAAGCCAACCGTTAATCCCGTGAGGTCGGAGTTTATTCCCGCGCTGTAGTCGGGCACGTCCCGTTCGGCACTGGTGGAATCTTTGGGGTCGAAACCGGCCATCACGTTGAGCAGCAGCGCGGCGTCCTGCGCGGTGCGCGCCATGGGGCCGGCCTGATCGAGACTTGAGGCGAATGCGATCATACCCCAGCGGGACACCCGACCGTAGGTCGGCTTGAGCCCGGTAATACCACAGAGCGCGGCGGGCTGGCGGATCGAGCCGCCCGTATCGGTTGCGGTGGCGGCCGGGGTCAGGCGCGCGGCAACTGCCGCCGCGGAACCGCCGGATGAGCCGCCGGGCACGCAACCGGTATCCCACGGATTTTTTACTGGCCCGTACCAGCTGGTTTCATTGGACGAACCCATGGCAAATTCATCCATATTGCTTTTGCCAAGCACCACGGCGCCGGCGGCGGCAAAGTTCGCCACCACCGTGGCGTCGTAGGGCGGGATAAAATTGTCGAGCATTTTTGATCCACAGCTGGTGCGCACGCCCTGGGTGCAGAAAATATCCTTGTGGACGATGGGTACACCACACATTGCCGGCACCGCACCGGCCGCCCTGCGCCGATCCGCCGCCTGCGCCTGTTGCAGGGCCAGTTCGGGGGTGACAGTGATAAAACTGTTGTAGCGTTGATCCAGGGTAGCAATACGCTCGAGGAAAAACCGCGCGAGCTCGACGCTGGAAAAATCCCTGTTGTCCAGGCCATGACTGAGTTCGGCGAGACTGAGGTTGTGCATACCTGTAAGTTCCTGCGGGCTCTTAAGCTAGTGTGGACGTGGATGCCTGTTGTGCAAAGAGTTAAGGTGCGGCGCGCCTGTCGGTGGATAACGGCGCTGTAAATCAGTCGATCACCCGTGGCACCAGATACAGGCCATTCTCGCTACTGGGAGCTAGCGCGAGGAAGTCTTCTCGACGATCGGGTTCCGTGACGCAGTCGGCGCGCAGGCGCTGGGTGGCATCCAGTGGGTGGGCCATCGGTTCAACGTTTTCGGTGCGTGCCGCCTGTAGTTGATCAACCAGTGTCAGTATTTCGGAAATGCTGCGGGCGGTCGCCGAAATATTTTTTTCGGTTATGTCAATTCTCGCCAGTTCTGCGAGCTTTTCGATATCTGTGCGTTCTATGGTCATGGTATAGTTTCGATTCAATGACAGCCGTTCGTGTTTCAGCCGGGTAAGGTACCATATTTACATCTTGCCCTGAATCCCCGCCGTTGTTAGAGTCACCGGGGTCGTTGGGTCAGGCGCGCCTAACCCGTTGTCTCGACTCTATTTTATAGCCGGTTACGAGGAAATATTCGTTATTATGTTGAAACGTTTGCGCGGGATGTTTTCCAACGATCTGTCCATTGACCTGGGCACGGCCAACACCCTCATCTATGTGCATGACAAGGGTATCGTTCTCAATGAGCCCTCGGTGGTCGCGATCCGTCATCACCACGGACAAAAAATGGTGGAAGCGGTCGGCGCGGAAGCCAAGCGCATGTTGGGGCGTACACCGGGCAATATCAGTGCCATCCGCCCCCTCAAGGACGGGGTGATTGCGGATTTTCAGGTCACTGAGAAGATGTTGCAGTATTTTATTAAGAAAGTTCACTCCCACAGTCTGATCCCACCCAGTCCTCGGGTGCTGGTGTGTGTTCCCTGTCTGGCTACGGAAGTGGAGAAACGTGCGATTCGCGAATCCACCGAAAGTGCCGGTGCGCGGGTGGTGTACCTGATAGAGGAACCGATGGCCGCCGCAATTGGTGCGGGTTTGCCAGTCGAGGAGGCGTTCGGTTCCATGGTGGTGGATATCGGCGGCGGCACCACGGAGGTGGCGATCCTGTCACTTAACGGGGTGGTTTATTCCGGCTCGGTACGCATTGGTGGCGACCGTTTTGACGAAGCCATTGTGAATTACGTGCGGCGCAAGTACGGCAGCGTGATCGGCGAGACCACTGCCGAGCGCATAAAAATGGAAATCGGTAGCGCTTATCCCGGTAAGGAAGTGCGCGAGATCGATGTGCGCGGTCGCAATCTGGCGGAGGGTGTACCCAAAAGTTTTACCCTGAACAGCGATGAAATTCTCGAGTCCCTGCAGGAGCCGCTGACGGCGATAGTGCAGGCGGTCAAACGCGTACTGGAACAGTGCCCGCCGGAGTTGGCGTCGGATATCGCTGAAACGGGCATCGTCCTTACCGGCGGTGGCGCGCTGTTGCGGGATATCGATCTGCTACTGACCCACGAAACGGGTTTGCCGGTGATCGTCGCCGAGGAACCCTTGACCTGTGTGGCGCGTGGCGGCGGCAAGGCGCTGCAGATGATGGACCAACGTCACCTCGATATTTTGTCATCCTGATAATATAACTATTCTGATCGAGGTGCCGCGATCAAGAATCTGTTCGCCAAAAACGCCTCCCCATCGCGTCGCTTTGTGGTGCTGGGAAGCATTGCATTATTACTGATTGCCGCGGATGCCTATGCGCCATGGCTGCGCCCGGTACACATCTGGCTCGATCGCGTCGCCCTGCCATTTTACTGGATGACCAGCCTGCCGGCCCGGGTGAGCGAGTGGAGTGAGGGCAAGTTTGTCGATCGCGGCGTGCTGGAGTCCCGCAACGCCCAACTGGAAACGGAGCTTCTGGTGCACAAAGGGCAATTGCAGCGCATGGTCGATCTGGCCGCGGAAAATACCCGCCTGCGGAGTTTGCTTAACGCCACGCAGCTACTTAAAGACAAGGTACTTGTCACCGAGCTGATCGGCGTTTCTCCGGATCCCCGGGTGCACGCCATCGTGATTGATCGCGGTACCACCGACGGCGTCACTATTGGCTTGCCGGTGCTGGATGGCGATGGCCTGATGGGGCAGGTCATCGCCGTGTCCGCAACCCACAGTCGGGTACTGTTGATCACTGACGTGAGTCACGCCCTGCCGGTGCGGGTGCTACGCAATGGCGTGCGCACCATCGCGGAGGGTACCGGGGACTACGACCGATTGCGCCTGCGCTATGTATCGCCCACTCTCGATATTCAGGTAGAAGATGTGCTGGTGAGTTCGGGAGTCGGCGGGCGTTTTCCCGGTGGTTACCCGGTGGGTCGGGTGACGCGTATCGAAAGGGATCCTGGCCAGGCATTCATGGAGGTGTCCGTCACACCCACCGCGCACCTCGATCGTAGCCGTCATTTGCTGGTGGTATTTTCTGTCACCGATGATCTGCAGGCGCAAGACTCCGTTGCGCCACGCTAATCGCTTCCCCGTCGGAATTTTCGTATTTAGCCTGCTATTGGCGGTACTGGTACATGTCTACCCGGCGCGTGGTGATCTGGCTTTCTGGCGTCCACCCCTGCCCCTGCTGGTGATGTTGTACTGGATGTGGTGTGAACCATTCCGAACCGGTGTGGGTCTCAGCTGGTGTGTTGGTCTGGGCCTCGATTTGATGTTTGGCCCTGTGTTGGGTCTGCAGGCGCTGGCGATGGCTGCCAGCGCTTACATCGTAAAAATACTTGGCCAGCGGTTACAGCATTTTTCCCTCCCACAGCACAGCGTCCTGGTGGTGCTCCTGGTAACGGCGTACGAGACGATTGTCGGGACGGTGACTGCTCTGTCAGGCAGAGGCGAACTGGGTTGGACCCTGTTATATCCGGCCTTGAGCAGTGCCGTTGTCTGGCCCCTGTTAGTGTTCGTGCTGCATTACCTGCGCCGTCACCCGTAATCGGTACGCTGTCGTGGGACGAGTGTTTGACAACAGCACCACACCTTATGCACGGATTGGGAGCGAGTAATAACAGATGCGCGGTGACCCCGAACTGATTCTGGCATCCTCTTCGCCGCGCCGAAAGACATTGCTGCGGCAGTTGGGGGTACGATTTATCGTCAAGCCCTGTGCTGTGGACGAAATCAGCAAGGCTGCGGAAGCGCCACAACATTTCGTAGCGCGCATGGCCCGTGCGAAGGCCGACGCTGCCTGGCGACACCACGCCAGGCGGCAGCTTCCGGTGCTCGGTGCCGATACCGTGGTGGTGGTGGACGACACGATATTTGGCAAACCCGCCACCCGCGGGGACGCGCTGGCGATGTTGCAGCGGTTGTCCGGTCGTACACACCGCGTTCTGACAGCGGTGGTGGTAATGAACACCACCCGTCAGGAATTGAGGCTCTGCGAAACCCTGGTGACGTTGCGGCCCATCAACGAGGGGGAGGCCCTGCGCTACTGGCGCACGGGTGAGCCGCTGGATAAAGCCGGTGGTTACGCCATTCAGGGCTTCGGCGCTGCTTTTGTCAGTGCTATCAGCGGCAGTTACTCCGGTGTGGTGGGGTTGCCACTGGCGGAAACCTACGAATTGTTGCAGTTGTTCGATATTTCCTGTTGGATGACACCATGAGTTCAGAAATACTGGTCAATATTACGCCTACTGAAAGCCGCGTCGCGCTGGTGGAAAATGGGGTATTGCAGGAGGTGGCGATTGAACGCAATCAGCGCCGCGGCCTGGTGGGAAATCTGTACAAGGGCAAGGTGGTGCGGGTGTTACCCGGCATGCAGGCGGCCTTCGTCGATCTGGGTCTGGAAAAGGCCGGCTTTATTCATGTCGACGATGTCGAGCGCGCTGGCGCGACTGGCGATCACTCCGGCGGTGCGCAAGCGAGAAGTATTGGTCAGTTATTGCGCGAGGGGCAGGACATCGCGGTACAGATTCTCAAGGATCCGATTGGTACCAAGGGGGCGCGGCTGTCGATGCAGTTGTCGGTCTCGTCCCGGTATCTGGTGTATATGCCGGGTGTCGAGCATATCGGCGTGTCCCAGCGTATCGATAACGAGGAGGAGCGGGAGCGATTGCGCGATGCGGTACGCAGCATCGCGCAGAGCGACTACGGCGACACACAGGATGGCTATATTATTCGCACCGCCGCGGAAGGTGTCGCTGAAGAAGAGCTGCGCATGGACATCGGTTTTCTGAATCGGCTATGGCAGCATGTGCAGGAAAAACTGGGCGGCGCGCCGGGTCCGCGCTGCGTCTATGAGGACCTGCCTCTACCGCTGCGCACATTGCGGGATAGGGCGCGGGACGGAATTGAAAAAATCCGCGTGGACTCTCGCCAAACGTACCAGCAAATGTGCAAATTCTCGGATTGTTTTCATCCTGAAACGACGCCCCTGATCGAATATTATGAGGGTGAGCGTCCACTGTTTTATCTGTACGGTGTCGAAGATGAGTTGTCCCGCGCGCTGGAGCGCAAGGTGCCGCTCAAGTCGGGGGGTTACCTGGTCATCGATCAAACCGAGGCGATGGCCACGGTGGACGTCAACACCGGCGGGTTTGTGGGGCATCGCAACCTTGAGGAAACCATATTCAAAACAAACCTGGAAGCCGCAGGCGCAATCGCCCGGCAGTTGCGACTGCGCAATCTCGGCGGCATTATCATTCTGGATTTTATCGACATGAAAGATCCAGAACATCGCCGTCAGGTATTGCGGGCGCTGGAAAAGGTGCTGACCAAAGACCGGGCAAAAACCAGCATCTGCGCCGTTTCGGAACTGGGGCTGGTGGAAATGACCCGCAAACGCACCAGCGAAAACCTGCAACAGTTATTGTGCGATCCATGCGGCGCGTGTCATGGCCGGGGTTACCTCAAATCCGCGGAAACGGTCAGTTACGAAATTCTTCGGGAAATTCATCGCGAATCCAGGGTTTACGAATGCCAACGACTGGTGGTGCTGGCGTCGCAGGTGGTTATCGACCGTTTACTTGATGAGGATTCCGCCAACGTCGCCGATCTTGAGGAGTGTATCGCGCGACCGATTGAATTCCGCAGCGAAGCGCATTATTCCCAGGAACAATACGACATCATTCCGGTATAGCCTATCGTGACGCTGAAAAAAATTACGGGCACCACCCTTCGTCTGAGTCGTTATCTCGGATGGCTGGTGGCGTTTACGCTTATTTTTTACGCGGTTATCGTGGTGTTGGGGCGTCAACTCCTCCCGTTTCTGAACAATTACCGGGGCGATGTCAGTATCTTTTTTGCCGAACGTTTCGGCATTTATATGCAGGTTGATCAATTGAGCGGGCACTGGGCGGGCCTGACGCCAAGGTTGACGGCGCGTGGCTTAGCTATTTTTCCGGACGATCGACGTCGCACGCCCGCTATTTGGGTGGATCAGGTCAGCGCGGAGATGGACCTGCTCCGCAGTCTGATCAGTGGCAGTCCGGTGTGGAAGGAATTGGTCGCCAGCGAGGTGCGGTTAACCGTCGTAGAGGATGCGGGAGGTCGGTGGGCCGCGGGTGGTTTTGCGGTGCAGGCCGGTGGCGATCAAGGCGCAGGTCTGGGTAGTGCCCGGGATATTTTGCTGCTGAGCTCTCGAATACGTATCGATCAGGTCACCCTGACGGCCGAATTTTACTCGGGTAGAACGGTGGCGGTCTTCGCCAATCATCTGGCCGTGGAAAATGGTGAGGGATTTCATCGGCTGCAGGCCGCGCTCGCGCTGGACAGGCAACGGGACTCCGCCCACCTGATCGTCGAAGCCAACACTGGCCCGAATCTGTCCGCACTGGATGGCCTGGGTTATTTGCGTCTGGACAGCATTAATTTAAGCGGCCCCCTGAGCGTGGTTGCCGAGGAACTGTTTCCCGAACTGGTGGCAAGAATCGGCGATACCCAGGCTGAACTGGCCGCCGAGTTCTGGATCGACGGCTCCGCCTCCGGTGGCGCGGAGCTGCGTGGCCGCGTCTCAGCCAGCGAGGTACCCCTCCCGTGGGCGGGGGATATCGCGCCGATTGAAAATTTCCGGACCGAGGTGACGGGCTGGTACCGGCCTGGAGAAGATTGGGGGGTTACCCTGCAAGGGTTGCATTTCAACTGGGGTGATACGGACATCGTTCCGGTAGACCTGCAGGTGGCGCAAAAAGTGGGGGCGCACTGGGGACAGTTTTCGTTCGCCGGTAGTCAGTTAAATATCGCGACCCTGACCCGGGCGTTGCTCGACACGGGTGTTGTCACCGGCAAGACCGCCGCCGCGTTGCAACAGATGCAACCCAGCGGCTTACTGGTCGCGCCCCATGTGTCCGTCGATATCAGTGGCGAGCGCCCGATATTTTCATTGCGAACTAATATTAAGGATCTATCCGCCCAGTCCTGGGGGGGCGCGCCAGCGGGCCGCGGTATCAGTGGTTACCTCGAATTTTCCGGTGATAGCGGCCTGTTTGAACTTGATGCGCCCAGTGGATTTGCCATGCATTTTCCGCAGGTCTACGGGGACTATCTGACGTTTGGGGCGAGCCGAGGCGCGGTTAATTTGCGCTGGGACCGGAATAATTCCGCGTTCAAGATCGCTGGCGGTCCGATCGCCATACACAGCGAGGATGGCCGCATGCAATCCTATATCTTTCTGGATATTCCCGTGGGAGAGCTGGAGCGTTCCCCCGAGATGTTTTTGTTGGCGGGAATCCGCGACAGCCATTCCCGCTTTGCCCGGCAATATATACCCACTTCTCTGGACCCCACTTTGCTCGATTGGCTCGACCGGGCGGTGGGGGATATGGATATAGAGGAAGGGGGTTTTATCTGGCGCGGCTCCCTGGCGAGTCTGGCTGAATCCTTGCCCAGCGTGCAGGTCTACGCCCGGGTTAAGAACGGGCGGGTAGCTTATGATCCGGGCTGGCCGCCAGCGCGCGGGTTGTCGGCCTATATGACCCTCGATGGCGATGAGTTAGACGCGACCGTTAATGAGGCGTTAATTGGCGATGCCCGTCTGGTCGAAGCGCGGGTGAGAACCCGTCCCCAGGGGAAGCGCGGTTCCCTGTTGACGGTCGAGGGTAGCGCGGTGTCATCGTTGCAGGCCGCCCTCGATATTCTCGACGGCTCGCCATTGCGGGAACGGGTCGCCATGCTTGCCGACTGGGACATTCAGGGGAGATCGCGGGTGAATCTGGATCTGGCCATACCCCTCGGGCAGGCAGTGAAGGGGGAGCACTATCGCATCGCCGCGACGATAAGTCGCGGTCAATTACAGCACCGCACGACGGGTCTGGTATTCGAAAACATACGCGGCCCCCTGGGCTATGACGATGTGCGCGGATTACATTCCGATAACCTGGCGGCGAGCTTTTTGTCTCAGCAGGTCAGGGCAAACATCAGTACGCGCCAGGGCGCCACCATAATTGCCGCGCAGGGCCAGATCGCGACCAGCTCCCTGCCGTTCGAGGGGATACCCCTGCTGGACAGAATCACTGGCAAAACCCGCTATCGCGCCACATTGACACTTCCTGCGGATACGCTGTCGCCCTCGTTGACTGTGTCCACACAGCTCAGGGGTATCGCGAGCACACTGCCTTCGCCCTTACGGAAAACCGACGAGCAAGCCCTGCCACTGTCGGCCACCGTTTATTTTCCTGCGCAAGCGCCGACTGTGGTGCGCGCAACTTTGGGCGAACATATGTCGGTGTGGTTGAATCTGGCCGGCAGCTCGCTGGAAAGCGGTAATATCGCCCTCGGAACCAGCCTGGCAACCGCGCCCGAAAATCCCGGTTTAAGTATTTCTGGTGAACTGCAATCGTTTGATCTGGGTGAGTGGCTGCCATTATTCACGGGTGATGGCGGTGGTGGTTTGCTGGCGGCGTTGCAGCCCAGATTTTCGCTGCAGGTACATGAACTAATCGTGGGGGGGCAAACCCTCGCCGGGGTGTTCGCAGAGGGGCGTTACATAGACGACGCCTGGCGCATCCACGTGGACAGCGCGGTGCTGGCTGGTCAAATCATTGTGCCGACCGCTGCGGACCGTCCGGTCGCCGCGCATCTTGACTATCTCGTGCTGCCCAAGCCGGACCTGGACGGCGACAATGAGTTTCTGCAACGCCTTGATCCAGGACGCTTTCCGGCGCTGGATTTTTCCACCGAGGGGCTCAGAATTGGGGACAGCGAGCTGGGGCGTGTGGCCTTTGTGAGTCAGCCTGTAGCGGGGGGCGTGCGCATCACCAATATCGATGCCGAGCTCACCGGCCTGGTGTTTTCCGCCACCCCGAGCGGGGAGCCTTCTGAGCTGGAGTGGTTGTTCGATGGCGAGCAACATCGTTCTCGCTTTGCCGGCGCGTTACAAAGCTCGGACCTGGGTGCGGTTCTCAGAGCCTGGCATATGCCGGTTGTCTTGACCAGCGAGGACGCGGCGTTTCTGGTTGAACTGAATTGGCCGGATCAACCCTGGACCTTTGCGGCGGAAACCCTCACAGGCAGGTTAATTCTGAATTTGGAACAGGGCAAGTTTGAAAAAACCGCAGATGTTCCAACCAACGCCCTGTTGAAACTGATCGGGTTGTTAAATTTTGACACCTGGTTGCGACGTTTGCGATTTGATTTCTCCGATCTGTTTTCCAAAGGTGTGAGTTACGATCGTCTCTCTGGCGGCCTGATGTTTGACAGCGGCCGCATGTGGTTTGACGCCCCCATCGTCGTCGATATGCCGTCCGGAAAAATGCGGCTACTGGGCAGCACCGATGTAGTGGCTGAAACCCTGGAGGCGCGGCTGGTGGCGACGTTGCCGGTGGGCACCAATTTGCCGTGGATCGCGGCCCTGGTCGGAGGTTTGCCGGCCGCGGCGGGAGTGTATCTGACCAGCCGTCTGTTCGATAAGCAGGTGGATAAAATTTCCAGTATCAGCTATTTGATCAGCGGCTCCTGGGACGACCCCGAAGTGGAAGTGGATCGAATTTTTAGCGACAAAACTGACTAGCGGGAACAGCGCCGATGACCCAAATAGCAGCGGTGCAGCTGCGCAGCGACGGCGATCTTGATGGGAACCTGCGGCGCACCGCGGAGCTTGTTCAGCAGGCCGCCATGGCGGGGGCGCAACTGGTGGTGCTGCCGGAACATTTTGCTTATTACAACTGCAAGGATCTCACCGCGGCTGCGATGCAGGAGCAAACACCCAGTGGCCCGGCGCGCCGGTTTCTCGCCGCACAGGCCCGTCTGTACGGACTGTGGTTAGTCGGTGGTACCTTGCCACTGTTAAAAAATAAGGATCATACTAAGCCCTGCGCCGCCAGCCTGTTGATCAATCCCGAGGGGCGCGAAGTGGCGCGCTATGACAAGATGCATCTCTTTGATGCATCGGTTGCCAGTGGCGGCGCCGACACGCCAACGCGGCGCTACCGCGAATCTGATCGCTATCAACCTGGGGACGCGCTCGCCGTTGTCGCGACGCCACTGGGCACCCTGGGGTTAAGTGTTTGTTACGATCTGCGTTTTCCCGAGATGTACCGGGTAATGGCCAGCCAGGGCGCCGAGGTGATGGTGGCGCCATCGGCGTTTACCGCCGCGACTGGCAAGGCCCACTGGGAATTATTGCTTCGCGCGCGGGCCATAGATAACCTTTGTTACGTGGTCGGGGCGAACATCTGCCATCGCGATCACCCCACCAAACCCACCTGGGGTGGTTCGATGATTGTCTCTCCCTGGGGAGATATTCTCGGGC
Organism: Porticoccaceae bacterium; assembly: GCA_041633885.1. GTDB lineage: Bacteria > Pseudomonadota > Gammaproteobacteria > Pseudomonadales > Porticoccaceae > JBFJKD01. The sequence continues at coordinate 980 of JBFJMM010000031.1, read as the reverse complement.
GCCTGGACGGTGAAGAGGGTTTTGTTATTGCCGATGTAGACATTGGAACATTGGCGACGGTGCGCGAAAACCTGCCGATACTTGAGCATCGGCGCCTTTAATTTGAACCTAACACCGCTATTTTTTGTCTCAGTGGTTACACAGACGTCATTGATTACGACTATGTTAAAAATATTCAAAATCGTTATGTGCGCTGTTTTATTGGGTGCTGGATCCACCTGGGCCGGCGATATTACGCCGGCGCAGGCACGGCAGATGGTTGATTCCGGGGAGCGGTTGAACGAGATTCCGCGCTCGGTGTGGCGCCAAATACTGACGACAGAACAGTACGATATTTTGTGGCGTAAGGGCACCGAGCGGGCATTTTCTGGTGCACTGCTCGAGAACAAACAGGCAGGGGTGTACGTGACTGCCGGCTGTCGGCTGCCGGTTTTTCATTCCCGGGAAAAATACGAATCCGGAACCGGGTGGCCGAGTTTTTGGGAGGTGTTTGATCGCGATAACATTGTGCTCAAGCAGGATTGGTCCTGGGGGATAAGGCGCACCGAAGTGTTGTCCCGTTGCGGTGAGCACCTGGGCCATGTATTTGAAGATGGACCACAACCGACCGGCCTTCGTTATTGTATTAACTCCACGGCGTTGCTGTTCGAGCCCTCGTCATCGGTGGTTGGTGAGGACTGAGTAACTCGTGCGAACGCCCCGGCACCAGATGTCGGAATAGCCCTCGCTGGCGAATATTGGATACTGTATTTGGAAAATTCCCGGGTGCTGCGCGTGGCTCCCGCCCACAGGCGAAAACACGGGCAAAAAAAAGCAGCCAATTGGCTGCTTGAAAGTATGGAGTCTGGTAATTCCGACTGGACGCGGTGACTCAGTTAAAACGCTGTACTTCGCCTACAATCTGTTCCGGGGTGAACGGCTTGGTGATGTAGCCAAGACCACCCTGGCGCTCGGCCCACATGCGGTCCGCGCGTTGGTTC
>JBFJMM010000030.1:0-14397 GCA_041633885.1 Porticoccaceae bacterium | reverse complement strand
CTCTATCTGGGATTAATGTATGTATCGAAAAAGTGGGCAATGCCCATCCGGGACTGGAAAGCGGCATTAAACCCGTTCATTATTATTTCTGGTGACAGAGCGCCTGCCTGACGTGAACCCGCCACTTGCGCTATTCTATTTACACCCTCAATCTGCCTGAGCCGACGTCTCCCCCGTTGCAAATGTTCCTGAACACTTTTTTTTCGCCTACTATGCCTAATCGTCGCGATGTATGGAGAACGGGTTGTGTCGAATGCCTCACATAACACGGATATCGAGAACATCCACTACGCCGGTCTGACCGAGGTCGCCGCATTGCTCAAGTGTGGCGACATGTCGCCGGTTGAACTAACGCAACGGATGCTGAACCGCATCACCACCGTAGACGCCAACCTGCACAGCTATATTACGGTGATGGCCGAGCAGGCGCTGGCGGCGGCGCAGCGAGCGGAACGGGACATTGCCTCCGGTAACTACCGCGGGGCGTTGCACGGCATTCCGATTGCGGTCAAGGATCTCGCCTATACCCGCCATGTCGCCACCACCGGTGGGCACAGTTTTATGTCCAACTTTGTACCCGATTACGACGCCACTGTCGTGACCCGGCTCGCGAATGCTGGGGCGGTATTACTGGGCAAGCTGAACCTGACGGAAGGCGCCCTGCTTGGCTACCACCGGGATTTCAATATTCCGGTCAATCCCTGGCGCGCGGATTACTGGCCCGGGTTGTCCTCCAGCGGCTCCGGGGTGGCCACTGCTGCGGGACTTTGTTACGCGTCCCTCGGTACCGACACGGGGGGTTCCATCCGCTTTCCCGCCCTGGCCAACGGCATCGTCGGGTTGAAACCCACCTATGGCCGCGTCAGCCGCTACGGAATACTGCCTTTGGCGCCCTCGCTGGATCATGTAGGGCCGATGACCCGCCGCGTTGCGGATGCCGCACTGGTACTGGAGGCCATTTCCGGGTACGACGCCAACGACCCCACATCGCTGCAAGCTCCGGTTGCCAACATGGGCGACGAGTTGCAGAAAGATATCACCGGGTTGCGTATCGGCTTTGATCGGCTGTACGCCACCCACAATATGAATGCCGAGCTGTCGACGGCAATCCACGCTGCACTGGTTCAACTGGAGCGGCTGGGCGCACGGATTGTCGAAGTGGAGATGCCGGATTTTCCCGACGCCATGGTGGAGGCCTGGTTTGCGCTGTGCGCCTACGAAGCACATGCTGCGCACCGCGCCAATTACCCCAGCAAGGCGGAACATTACGGCGAGTATCTACGGGAATTTCTGGCGATGGGCGCCGCCGTTACTGATCAGCAATACGCGGCCGCATCCCGGTTGCGCACCGAATTCAACCACCGTCTGCGGGGCGTGCTCGCCGGTGTGGATGCGATCGCCACGCCCGCTGGGGGAGCACCCTTTAGCGCCTCGCGGGAGGTTCCTTACGGCGGCATGAGCGCTGCTGATGCGATGATGGCGTCGATCCGGCCGCGCTTTACCTTTCCCGCGGATCTGGCCGGAACCCCGGCCCTGGCGCTGCCCTGTGGGGTGTCCGCAGAGGGCATGCCCCTCACCATTCAGTTTATGGGCAAACATCTCAGCGAACCCTTGCTATGCCGCATCGGTCACGCTTACGAGCAGGCCACCGAGTGGCATACCAGGCACCCCCCCGCATAAAACGCTGGGCTATACCCCCTACTCCATTGCCCGCGAAGTTGAGGTCCCGAAAACCTCATCGAGATGGCTTTCTGACAGGCGGGGCGTCACCAGGGATACGGCGACCGTCACCAGTAGCGAAACCCCTTCCCCAAGCGTCGCGCAGGCAAATGGGTTATCGGCCTGATTGTTAACCCAGAACAGCAGTTGTTGCAGCCCGTTGCCTGTCTCCACCCCGTTCGGCAAGCCGGCATTGCTCAGCAGGGTAAAGGTCGCGGCGCCGGCGATAAACCCCCAGATCGCGCCCTGTTTGGTGACACCGCGCCAGAACACACCGAGAATCAATGGGCCAGCCAGGGCTGCCATCATGCCGCCGAGGCCAACCCACACCATCAACGCGATATTCTGACCCAGGGACTGCCAGGCGAGCAACGCGGCGCCGACCAGCACCACGACAATGGACCAGCGACTGATGCGCAGCACATTATGATCAATCTGCGCATTCGTGGCGTGGGGATGTAACACCCTGACCACCGTGCGGCGATAAATATCGTTGGCAAATACCTGAGACGTGGAAATCACCAACCCATCTGCCGTGGACATAATCGCGGACAGAATGGCGATCCCCAACAGCGCCGCCAGCCAGACCGGGAACAGCGCCACGAACAGGGCGGGAATGGCCTGGTTGGGGCCGCCCGGGGTTTCCAGCAAACTGTCGCCGAGCACTGCGCGGGCCAGCACGCCGCCCAGCACCATGGACGCCAGTATCAGGCCGAACAATAGACAGAGCGCGATAAATTTTGACCGCCCCACCCCGGCTTTCAATGCCCAGATTTTGTTGCCGATATGGGGCAACATACCCAGGGACAGGTGGGCCAGAAAAATCGCGGTGAAGTCCCAGTAGGAATCAAAGATCGTCGCACCGGGATATAGAATGCCAATAGTTTTCGGATCCAGCTCTTCAAGACGATTGAGCATGCCGTCAAAGCCACCCTCGACACCGGCACCCACAAAAAAACCCACTACCACCGCCGCCGCCAGCGCCAGCATCATGGCGCCCTGCACGCCGTCCGTGAGAATATCCGCGTGGGCCCCGCCGAGCACCACGTAGCCCAGCAATACCAGGGTGGTGACCCCCAACGCCATCTGCGCGTTGAGGCCCAGCATTTGTTCAAACATCACCAAACCGGCAACCAGTTGTGCCGCGAGATAAAATAGCAGAACCACGGAAAACACCGCGACGATCAGACGCAGTGCCTCGGACTGATAGCGGTCCCCCATAAACTCCGGAATGGAGCGATTGCTGAACGTGTTACCGGCTTTTTGCACCTGCTTGAAACACAGCCATACCCCCAGATAAACCGCCACCGGATAGACCAGCGCGTAACCGAGCGCAGGCAGTCCGTAGCGGTAGCCGAGGCCCGGAATACCCAGAAAGGTTGCCCCGGACGCAGTGGTGGCCGTCATCGCAAAGGCCAGAAAAAACAGCCCGTAGCCCCCCCGCGCGGTGGAAAAATCGTCGCTGTTTTTAACCTGACGCATACCCAGGTAGCCAAAACCCAGCATCGCGATCACATAGAGTACGAGAAAAAACCACGCCCAAAGTCGAAGAGAATCCATTACTAATCCGTGTTCAATAAGTGTTATACAATTATTTGCTCAGACGACCGCCCACGCTCCGACACGATCGATTAACAATTATCCGCTGGCACGCACCAAAACATTATTCAATAAATCGCAATCGGATCGGCCAGTGCCTGCACCGCACCACGTACACGAGGTGGCCCAAATACAAAGAAAAACTCCAGCGCATTGTCGCGCACCAGCGGCCCGGTGTTCATGGTCTCAAACAAATAAATTCCGTTTTCCAGCAGCAACGTGATGTGGCCCTGAAAGATACGCCCGGGTTTTTCCGGCGGCACCGGGTCGACGCCCCAGGTATCGGCACCCACGGCCAGCACATTTTGACGGGCAAGGTAGGTGGCTACCTCCTCGGCAATACCTGGCTCCGACGAGCCCCACACCTGCGGATTCTGCGTCATCATATGTTCCGTCCAGCCGGTGTGAAACAACACCACGTCGCCAGCTTGAATCGGCGTGCCCTGTTTTTTTACAACCGCCTCAACATCCTGCACGGTGAAGACCTGACCGGCCTGGAGATAATCGACCCCAAAATGAGCGGCCATGTCGAGAATGATCCCCCGCGCCGCAATGGGCGGGACTTTTTCGATACCAAATCGCGTCACGCCGGTGGTCGTTACGAAATCCTTGCCCTCGGTGCAGTTATAAAAGATACCGTGTTGACCCACATGCCCCAAACCATCCAGTTGCGAGCCAATGCCAAACCAGCCCTGAAACATATCGTCGTTATAATTGAAGCCGTTTTCAAACGCCGGACGGCCCCACTCCTGGCCAGGCTGCACGATCTGCAAATTCATACTGCGCGGACCAAAGGCCGGCGTCTCCTTGTCGATAATCACACCCAGGTGGTGGGTCTTACCGCGCCTGATCAACTGCGCCGCAAGTTTGACGCTCTGGGGCGTAATTAAATTCGCGGCGCCAATTTCATCGTCCACACCCCACTTGCTGGGCACACATTCCTTTGCGGGTGCCGGACCGACCCAACCTGCCAACGCACACACGATCAGATTCGCGACGGTAATATTCCTTGCCCGCACTGCGTTAATCATCCGCATAGCCTCCCATTTGTATTCGTTTTAAGGCGCTTCGCGATATATCCCTCAGGCTCTGGCAAGCAAAGAAATGCACCGCGTTGCGCTCAAGTATAAACGTCGCAATGGCAATTCTGAATATTTTTGTCCGGCCTGCTCTACCGCGAATTCCGATTGACGTCGGACCCCGGCACTCCCACATATTATCGTTATAATGGGAACCCACGACCACACATCCATCCATCGCGCGCCATCGCGCGGGAGTCAAACAATGCGTTTCAAACAGCGAGTGGCATTAATTACCGGCGCGGCCTCTGGCATTGGCCTGGCCACCGCGAAACAATTGATTGCCGAAGGCGCCACCGTGGTGGGCACTGATATTAATCGGGATGCGCTGGATCGGGTAGCTGCGGATGTGGGCAGTCAGTTTATCCCCTATGCCTGCGATGCTGGTGATATTGAACAAATCGAACCGCTGGTGGCGATGATCAAAAAAGATCTCGGCCGACTCGACCTATTGGTTAATAACGCCGGTATCGCGCGCTTTGCCAACCCGGAAACCATCGACGAAGCCAGCTACGATTTGCAAATGAATATTCTGGTGAAAGGGCCGGTTTTTATGGTCAAGCACGCCGCCGCCCTGTTGCGGGCCTCTGCCAATGGCTCGGTGGTCAATATCGCCTCCGTCGCGGCGCAGTTGTCCCTGTCCCACTCCTGCCCCTACGGGCTGGCCAAAGCGGCAATCTGGAAATTTACCGAAGATTGTGTGGTGACGGTGCCTGGGGTCCGCCACAACGCCGTGCTACCGGGTTTTATTCACACCCCGATTATCGAAAAAAGTTACACCGCCACGGCAACCGCTCGCATTCTCGACACCGTTCCGAAAATAGTTCCCGCCGGACGCATGGGCAAAGCGCAGGACATCGCCCACGCCATTTGTTTTTTGGCTTCCGATGAAGCGACCTTTATCAACGGCGCCCATCTGGTGGTCGACGGTGGCCTCAGCCGGGTCAGCCCGCTAGGTTAGCCAGTCGACCCGTGCCGCCGCCGAATATTTTCGTAACGTTGCGCAACCTTGTGTAACCTTTCATAACTACAACCGCGAAGCGCTAAGCTCCACATCAGCCAGCGCCCAGATTTTTTCGAATTCCTGCCGAACTTCCGCCGCTGCCTGCTCCTTGCCCTGGGCCTGCAACGTTTGCATCAGGCCAAAGGTCGACCAGCCATTGTGGGGAAACTCCGCCAAATCTTCCCGATAGACGGATTCGGCCTGACGCAAATGACCGGCGCGCAATAGCGCCAGCCCCAGGGATTGCCGGGTGGGGTAGTACCAGAATGGCGGCTCCGTATAGGGCAGCGCATCCTGCAGCGCGACGGCCTGGGTAAAATAAGCTATGGCGCCATCGGCGTCGCCACCGGCCATGGCGATTTCACCCTGCAACAACTGGTCCGCTATTTCCAGCACCTGACTGGCCGGATAGTCATTGCTATCAAGAAATTCAATCGACGGCGTTTTTTTCCGGGCACTCAGCGCGTCCCGTTCGGCTTCGGCCAGAGCCACGTCACCGCCCGCAACCAGCGCCAGGCCCCGGGCGTAGTGCCAGAGTCCGTTGGACAGATCGAATTCGGGTAGTGGCGCGGGTGCGGCAAGAATTTCCTCCCAGCGGGCAAACTGCGCCAGAGCCAGAAGCGGCACCGTGCGAAAAAACTCCACCACCGGAAACTGTTTGACCTGCTCAACGCTGACTTTTTCCCCGAGTTTACGCGCCGCTTCAATGGCGACTTCGCTGCGCCCCTCCATACTTGATGCAGACCATAGAAAGTGGATGTTATGGGGATAGTACAGGGCCGGATAGAAGCCCTGGGCGTTGCACTGGGCAATGTACTCTTCATCCACCGCTGCGGCCCTGACGTTGGCCTCGGCCGCATCGTTGTAGCGACCAACGCGCCAATAGGTGTGTGCCGGCATGTGTACCAGATGGCCCGCACCTGGCACGGTGACCGCCAACCGGTCGGCGGCGGCCTCGGCTTTGCCGGGTTCACTCGAGGCCTCGGTTGCGTGAATATACAAATGCATGGCCAGCGGATGATTGGGATCCTTTTCCAGGGCCGCCTCCAGTATGTCCAGTACTTCCAGGGTGGCTGGTTTGGGATCGCCCTTTTCCGACCAGTAGTTCCAGGGCATGGTATTCATCAGCGCCTCGGCAAACAGGGTAGCGGCGTCCACGTCGTCCGGATATTTGGCAGCCAGAGTCCGCATGGCATCGGCGTAGGCGAGATCGAGGGGTTCCCTGTCAGTAGCGGGATCGCCGTTGTAGCGAGCGGCCAGGGCGTCGATATAATCTCGCTCCGCCTGGCTCACCCGATCCTTGCGCGCCACCGCGTTTTGCAGAGCGGCGTAGGCAGCGACCCGCTCATCGCTGCTCATAATCACCTTGCCTTTGCTGGTGATGTTGATATTGGGGCCGGTGGCGAGCGCCTCGCCCCAGAAACACATGGCGCAGTTGTCATCCAGGCGTTGCGCCGCGCGAAATGACCGAATGGCTTCCGCATGGTTAAACGCGAAGGCCAGAATCAGACCCTGATCAAAGTAACGCTGGGCGCCGGGATCGTTGGTGGTGATGGCGTGGTGATTATTCCCCAATCCGTCAAACAGGGGCGCGCCCGCCCGGGCGACCAGTGCCTCTTTTGATTCCGTTGCCGCGGGCGGGGCGGCGACCGCCGCGGTCTCGCCCGACGTTGACTCACCCGGATTCTGTGCAGTATCCGTTCGCTCGCAGGCGGACAGCGCCAGCGCTCCCGCCAGAGTAATGGCCCATAATATTTTCATAACGACGCTCCGTGTGTATCTCCAATGACCGGTGGCCGCGGCCATTGCGCCCTCGGCCACCACCCAAACTGTCTGACTCACCGTAATCAGCTAACTTACCACCGTAATCAGCTAACTCACCAAAAGTTAAGCCACCTAAGCTTAGTCAAGGCTAAATCATTGCGCAAACTATCCGACGATTGCCCTGCATGTAATCCCGTTGACCGAATTTACCGCCCTGTGCAGTTTCAGCGCACGGAGCATGGCGCATAAAAAAGGCGACCGAAGCCGCCTTTTTTTGTTTACCGGTCGAGTGCTAGCCCGCTTTACGTTCCGACCAATCACTTTTTAGCCTCGGCAACACTTTCTCGGCGAACAACTGCATGCTCTTTTTGGCGTCGTCATAGGGCATGCCCGCGTAACTGAACGTGACATTCAAATCGATATCGCCCACCAGGTCTTCAATACCTTTTATCATTTGCAGAATATTGTCCGGCGTACCATATACCTGACAATCGGTAAACATCTTCGCCATCCCTTCATCGCCCACATGGCGCATGGCCTCCGCGGATTTCGCGTAGTGGTCGTACTGACCACCACCCTTGCCGGCAAAATGATCGCCGGTCATTTCGTAATGATTGGTGGCGGTGGTCCAGTAGGCGCCCATATATTTATGGGCCATGTCGCGAGCCCGCACCGGGTCGTCGTCACAATAACAGACCACGTTGGCGACAGATGGCGGGGCCGGGCGGTTCCACTCCTTCTCAAACAGTTCCTTCCAGGCGTCGATGTCCGGCTTGCGTTTGGTCCAGGGTCCGATGGCAAACGTCATCAGCGCGCCGCCAATTTTTGCCGCGTGGGGAACCGTGTCCGGCGACATGGACACCACGTAGGTGCGATCGCGGAAACTGCGCAGCGGGCGCGGGCGGATTTCCCGGCGCTCCTGAATAAAATGACCGCTGGTGCTCTCCATAAACCCGGTGTCCAGGGCGTCGGTGATCAACTTTGCCGCCTGGTTCATCCGATCCCGGGACTCCTCCATGGGAATACCGAAACCGTCGTATTCGATCCGCGCCAGGCCGCGACCGAACCCCGCCAGGGCGCGGCCGCCGGACAGGTTATCGAGCAGGGCGAAATCACTGGCAACCCGCAGCGGGTCCTTGTGCCAGGGCAGAATCACGGCGGCGGTGCCGAGCTTCAGGTTTTTGGTGCGCCCCGCCATGTAGGCGAGAAACTCGATAATATTGGGGGACAGCAGGTAGTCCGTAAAATGATGTTCCGTGCACCAGATGGAATCAAACCCCAGCGGCTCCGTCATATCCGCCACCTGCAACTCGTTGATGTACACCTCCCCGTCGGTCATCGGCAGGTTGGGATGATTCTGAAAAAACATCAAATTTCCGACTTGCATAACTTATCTCCAATTTTTAGCTAAACCACATGTGATTGCGCGAACCCTCCTGGGAGTGCCTATCCGGTTGGCAATCTGCCACCGGGCACCACAGCGACAGCAGTGCTATAAACCCTTTGCCGACCAGCTAGGGGAACACTCCCTTTGCAACGCCATTTCCGCTCCGCTGGTTTGCGGACCAGCTACCAGCACCCGGTGCAGTATGCCGGACAGTGTGTGAGCGCTACTGTTTACAGGGCGCGGCTTACGAGGCGCGGCGAGCAGGTCACGACGAGCATCTTACCCATCGGTAACATCAGCATATCGCTAAATCGAAAAAATTAAAACCGTTAATTCCCCGGGCGTCAGAGCCCACCTTCAGCAACTGCGCAGCTTGCCTGTGAACCACCTGGCGCCGTGAGTGTGCGCTGGTGGCACCCCGGGGCTACAAGATACTCGGGCCGCGGGTTGGCCAGGCGACGGGAGGTGGCCGCGTTAGAATCTTGCCATCAGTTCCTGCCAGGCGCTGGTCAGCTCGGTACGAAACCCTGGATGGGCAATATTAATCAGCGCTTCTGCGCGCTTTTCCACCGACAGATTGGCAAGGCGAGCCACGCCATATTCCGTGACCACGTAATCGATGTCGCTGCGCATACCAGTTACCGGCGCGGCGCGCAGCAAGGGTACAATCTTCGAAATCTGACCTTTTTTCGCGGTGGAATGCACGGCCAGAATACTGTACCCGCCGCGGCAGGATTTGGCGCCGCGCAGAAAATCAATCAGTCCGCCGCCGCCGCCCACCTGCTTGCCATTGATTGTTTCACTATTAAATTGCCCAAACAGATCAATCTCCAGCGTCGTATTAATGGCCACCAGATTATCCATGCTCGCCAATACCGCGGCGTCATGGGTGTAGCTCACCGGCCTGATTTGCAGCTCCGGACGACCTGCGCACCAGCGATAAAACTCCCGGCTTCCCGCCACCACGCCGGTAACAATGCGCCCCCTGTCTACCGCTTTGCAGCTGCCGTTGACCACGCCCTGCTCCACCAGCGGCACGAATGCCTCGGTGAGCAACCCTGTGTGTACCCCGAGATTTTTTTTATCGGTGAATTTTTGCAAAATGGCCACGGGCAGCGAGCCGATGCCCAACTGCAGGCAATCCCCGTCCGCCACCAGCGCGGCAATGTGCTCGGCGATAACCATATCGGTTGCGGAGCTAGCTGCGACGCCATACTCGGCGAGGTCATCTTGTCCACGCACGACAAAGTCGATGTCACCTATCGCAATTTTCGCGGCGTCGGCAACATACGGCACGTGCGGATTGATTTCCGCGATCACGCATGGGGCACGCTCCAGCATTGCCAATGAATAATCCCCGTGCAGCCCAACACTGCAGAAACCGTGCGCGTCAGGCTCTGATACCTTAATCAAGGCAATACCAATATTGTATTCCTGCTCCATGGCGCGATAGCGGGCCGAGTGAAACGCGGGCACAAACTCGAAGCGGCCGGTGCGGTGCAACTCACGATATTCGTTGAGAAAAAAACCGCTGTTGAGTGTTGCGGCAGTGGAAATACGATTGACGTCCAGCGCCTGCATGGTGGGCACCGAGCAATCGATAATGCGTAACCCGCAAGTCAGCTGGGCCTGGGACACCACGTCGATGGCCGCATCCGGTTGACCGCAACCACCGGCTATAAACACAGTGCTACCCTCGACAAAATGTTGGCGAACATGTTCGCTGGTCAATAATGTAGCGTCGCTCGTATTTTGCACTACCCGTCTCCTCAAAAATTTGCCCGGGCAATGTAGCACAGCGTAGACAGCCGACACTACCAGCGTGATAGATTACGGATTATTTTCTGCTCGCGTCTTAAACTCAGCCCGGTGTACCAGAAACATCACACCGCGGATCACAGTTTTTAGATACCAAATATTTTTACCAACATAAAAATATTAAGTATTATTGCCGCGATGGCCAGGCTGCGCCAGAATCCAACGGGGTTTCTCGCCAGCAACGGCTCGCTAACGTCCAGCATTAATTCGCCATTGGGATTGCTGAGATCGTATATAAATTCGGACAGCTCGCCGTAACGACGTTGTGGATTTGTACGCAACGCCTTTTCCAGGGCTTTATCAATCCAGGCCGGCAGGTCTGGGCGATAATTTCGGGCCGAAACATAATGGAGCTTATTGATGGTACTTTCGCTGTAGCCATCACCATAAGGCAGGTGCCCGGTAACCATTTCATAAACAATCACTGCCAGGGAAAAAATATCGGAACGTGCGCTGCAGGGACAGCCGAGCAGGTATTCCGGGGCGGTGTAATTCTGGGTCCCCAGCAACGTCAGGCGTTTTACCGGCGTCGCCACTTCCTCAATACCCGCAATTTTAACGGAACCAAAATCAATGATCTTCACCGTACCCTGCCGGTCGATCATAATATTTTCGGGTTTTAAATCCTGATGGACCATTTCCATTTTATGCAGCGCATGCAAGCCGCGAGCGATTTGTCCGGCGATATCGCGCATATCGCTTAACTCAACTACCGCATGGTCGTGCATCCAGCTTCTTAGTGTCTGCCCTTCTACATATTCCGAGACCGAATACAAAAACTGTTTCGGCCTGGTTTGATTAACCACGCTAAGCAGGTGCTGGCTTTTTACCCGCTTGCCGATCCACTCTTCGTGCAGGAATAAATCCAGATACAGCGGGTCGTCTTCGTAATTCACCGAAGGGGTTTTTAACACCACCTGCTCGCCGGATGCTTCGTCTACGGCCAGATACACCTGGGTGCGTTTGCTGGCGTGAATTTCCCGGATCACCCGATAGCCATCCATTTTCATACCTGGCGACAGGGGCGGCGGAATCGGTAATTCGGTCAGCCTGCGATAGACTTCCTGTTCATCCGCACCGGGCAATTGATTAATGCGTAAAATCTGGCAACTGACGTTGTCCTGACTACCATTGCGCAACGCCAGCTCGGCGATATTGCGCGCCGCTGCGTCTAAATCGTCCGCGCTGCGTAACACCAGATCGCGCATCACCGCATCCGACACAAACTCGTGCACGCCATCCGTGGTAAAAATAAATTGGTCGCCGGGTTCGACCAGAAAATTCATATAGTCGATATCCAGCTTGAGATCGATACCCAGTGCGCGCGTCAAATAATTTTTGTCAGCAGACACCCACACCCGATGATCCTGGGTGAGGCATTCGAATTGATCGCCGCGCAAGTGATAAATTCGCGTATCGCCAATATGGAACATATGGGCAGTAGCGGATTTGATGACCAGCGCACTCATGGTAGTGGCCAGCCCGCGCTGCATATCGCGATTGGAAAGCCCCTGGCCGTGCAACCAGCGGTTGGTTGCCAGCAGCACCTTGCTAATCGAGGTTTTGACGGTCCACGAATCCGCGGTGCAGTAGTAGTCCGACATTAAACTTTTGACGCAGGACTCACTGGCAATTTTGCCGCCGTCGCAACCGCTTACGCCATCCGCTACAACTGCCACGATACCTTTGTAGCTAAGCGCCGGTTCTGAGGGCACCAGTACGCCATAGCTGTCCTGATTTTCTTCCTTGGCGCCGCGGCTCGAATATTGCCCGATGCTGATAATCCCTGCGCTCATAGCGACGTAGCCCATTATCGGTGTGTTAGCCTGTATTGCCCCTATTCTAAACTGAGCCAGTCGAGCACCGTTAATCTCATCTAAAATTATCAGGCCACGTCGATCAACTGCACCGTGCCATCCTCCAGCACTTCGGCGGTCTGACCACGGGGTTCGTCCAGAAAAAGGATCACCAACATCAGCACTACCGCGCCCGCGCCGCCGATCACCAGAAAAAACACAGGCGCCGATACAAACGACAATACCGTTAAAAACAACAGCCCGCCCACGTTGCCATACGCGCCGGCCATACCGGCAATCTGTCCTGTCATACGCCGTTGAATCAACGGCACCATGGCAAATACCGCCCCCGAGCCACCCTTGGCAAACAACCCGCACAACAATGTGTTGGCCACCACCAGCGGCACGGCCCAGCCGCTTTCGACCTGCGCCAGAATCATAAAACTGCCGGCGATTCCCGCGAACAGAATTACCAGGGTACGCTTGCGGCCCACCCGATCGCTCATAATGCCACCCCCGGGCCGGGCGACAAGATTCATGACCGGGTACGCGCCAGCAACGATACCCGCCGCCACCGCCGACAGGCCAAACGTATCCACATAAAACAGCGGCAACATGGACACCAACGCGAGTTCCGAACCAAACGTTACCATGTACGCCAAATCGAGAATCGCCACCTGTTTAAAGCGATACCGGAACATGTCCGGCACCGGTTTGCTAAAAACGTCCTTGTTCACCTGGTAAATATGAAATATCTGGTAACCGTAAACGGCGACGATCACCGCATAGATCGCGTTGCTTAACGGCGCGCTAAACCATGCCATGCCAGCCGGGGACAGTTTCCAGGTCAGTAATGCAAGGGCGCCGTAGATGGGCGCACTCATCACCATATACAGAACGAAGTCCCCTTTGCTGGTGACTTCCATGGCACCCATTTTTTTGGATTTAAAGTAGGTCGAGCCCTTGGGCGTGTCGGTTACCGCGATGTAGTAATAAATACCGTAAAGCAGGGAGATGACCGCCGTAACACCAATGGCGTAACGCCAGCCGTTATCACCGCCCAACCACAATGCCAGCGTGGGTAGCGCCAGCGCCGAGGCGGCCGATCCGAAATTTCCCCAGCCCCCGTAGATACCCTGCGCGGTGCCGGCCTGTCTGGCCGAAAACCACTCGCCAATCATGCGAATACCAACCACAAAGCCCGCGCCAACAAAGCCCAGTAAAAATCGGGCTGCGGCGAGTTGTTGAAAGGTCTCGGCCAGTGCGAAAAAAGCGCACAGAAAGCTCGACGCTATCAGTATTCCGGAAAACATCAGGCGCGGACCATAGCGATCCACCAGCATGCCCACCACAATGCGCGCTGGAATAGTCAGCGCCACATTGAGAATCAGCAAGACGCTGACCTCCTGGCTGGAGAGCTGAAACACGTCGCGAATAATAACCATCAACGGCGCGTGGTTGAACCACACCGCAAATGAAATAAAAAACGCCATCCAGGTTATGTGCAGCACGCGCATATTACCCGTGAAAGACAATAAATTGATTTTTTCCGCCATGTACCTCTCCACTGCGCTCAGCAAAACCCCAGCCCGCACACAAGCTGCGCTACGCAACGCACTAGCAACGGCCATGCCAACAGGTTGCATTGCCAACCGCGGCGGTACCGCCACCACCCAACCAGGGTGCCTGCTTAACGCTGCTCTTCAGCTCTCCCCTTAAGTAACCGTCAAACACGACCTATGTATTGCACCGGTAAAGCGCACTTTTGTTAAACACGACGAACCCGCGCACCATTAAAGTGCGAATCCCATAGCAGGCGTGACAAACAAACCACACTACCCACTAAAGGGTTTCAAAAAAATACGAAAAATACTGTCGATTCCTGCATGCGCAACGGGTATCACCGGGATTTTTATTAATGCACAGACCGGCCACATTCCTTTTCTGGGGTTGGCACAAAACCTGCAAACCACCGGGGTAATACGGATAGAGCGTGCTCGGTGCGCCTTCGTGCCGCGGCGCAGTTAACCATCATTGGGACACGAACCAGGATTTGGAAGATCACCTATGAGCAAACGTAAGGTCCTCGTCATCGGCAACGGCATGGTGGGCCACAAATTTCTGCAGGCACTGGCCGACGCAGGCGTTGCGGAACAGTTTGATATCACGGTCTTTTGTGCAGAGCCGAGGGTGGCCTACGACCGCGTGCACCTGACCGAATTTTTCAACGGT
>JBFJMM010000029.1:0-14515 GCA_041633885.1 Porticoccaceae bacterium | reverse complement strand
TGGCGTTTTCAGCCGCTTCCTTCAGGCGCTGCATGGCCAGCGGATCGCCCTTCAGGTTAATGCCATTGGCCTTCTTGAACTCGTCCGCAAGATAGTCGATCAGGCGCATATCGAAATCTTCACCGCCCAGGAAGGTGTCACCATTGGTCGAAAGTACTTCGAACTGAGTTTCGCCATCGACATCGGCGATTTCGATAATGGAAATATCAAAGGTGCCGCCACCCAGATCGTAGACCGCCACCACGTGATCGCCCTTGCCCTTGTCCATGCCGTAGGCCAGTGCAGCCGCAGTCGGTTCATTGATAATGCGTTTCACGTCAAGACCCGCGATACGCCCCGCGTCCTTGGTGGCCTGGCGCTGGGAATCATTGAAGTAGGCGGGCACAGTGATCACCGCTTCGGTGACCTTTTCGCCTAGGTAGTCCTCGGCAGTTTTCTTCATTTTTTTCAGCACTTCCGCCGAAATTTGTGGCGGCGCACGGCGTTCGCCCTGAACTTCCACCCAGGCGTCGCCATTTTCGGCCTTGACGATTTTGTAGGGCACCATCTGAATATCTTTTTGCACCACATCGTCTTCGAAGCGGCGACCGATCAGTCGTTTTACCGCGAACAGGGTGTTGTTGGGATTGGTCACGGACTGGCGCTTGGCCGACTGGCCCACCAGAATTTCACCTTCCTCGGTATACGCGACAATGGACGGGGTGGTACGGGTGCCTTCCGCATTCTCAATGACCTTGGGCTTGTCGCCCTCCATAATGGCC
The DNA here is from genome assembly GCA_041633885.1 of Porticoccaceae bacterium. GTDB lineage: Bacteria > Pseudomonadota > Gammaproteobacteria > Pseudomonadales > Porticoccaceae > JBFJKD01. Next base: position 13,754 of record JBFJMM010000029.1, on the reverse strand, counting down.
ACACAGGAGTTGGTGGTACCCAAATCAATGCCGATAATCTTGCCCATGCTCGTCTTCTCCAACTACCATTGGTTAAATCAGTTACTTGCACCTAGATATTGCGCCACAAAGGCGCATTTCAACCCTCGTTGCCATTATTTTTGCGGCGTTTCACTCTTGGCGACCACCACCATCGCCGGCCGCACCAGGCGACCATTGAGGGTATAACCCTTCTGGTACACCTCCAGAATCGTGTTTGGCGCCACGCTGGCGTCGGGCACCATACTCATCGCCTGGTGGAACTCCGGATTAAACGGCTGACCTCGGGGATCAAGCTGTTCAACCTGCTGGCGCTCAAGCACATCGAGAAAACTTTTCAGCGTCAGCTCCACCCCCTCTGTCACCGCCGGGACGCTAGAGGCGTCGTCAGCCAACAGGGCTACCGAACGCTCGAGATTGTCGACCACCGGGAGCAACTCACCAATGAGGCGCTCGAGGCCGAATTTGTGAGCATTTTCCACATCCCGCTCCACGCGACGGCGCAAATTTTGCATTTCCGCCTGGGTCCGCAACACCTGATCTCTCGCGTCGTCCAGCGCCTCGGTAAGACGCGTTAACTCGTCCGTTTCCTGCCCAGGCGCCACGCCTGCGGCATCGCCCTGCTGCGCGGCACCGCCATCTTCGACGACGTCCGGGGACGAACCCTCATCCGCCTGTGGTGCATCAAGGTCCGCAGATGTGTCATTGTGTGAGCGTTGTTTTCGATCAGACATGCAAAATATTCCCAATGCCAGGCAATTTCTGGCTATATTGGGCCTGCATCCCCAGATTCAAGCCACCGATTGCAATATAGTTACCCAATTCGGTATAACTGCACACTTCTTCGACCCTGAGGTTTCACCACCACCTTGCTCACCGCACTCAGCGTTCAACAGTTCACTCTCGTAGACTCCCTGGAAATTGAGTTCGCTACCGGCATGACTGCGATAACCGGTGAAACCGGCGCGGGAAAATCCCTCATCGTCGACGCCCTAGGCATGGCGCTGGGCGATCGCGGCGATGCCGACCGCATACGGGTCGGTTCTGACAAGAGCGAAATCGGCGCCTGTTTCGACCTGACCGACAACGCACCCGCCCAACAGTGGCTCATCGCCCATGACTACGAACCCGGGAACGAATGCCTGTTGCGGCGTATCTTTACCCGCGAGGGTCGCTCACGGGGCTATATCAATGGGCAAGCGGCGACCATGCAGCAACTTCAGGAGCTGGGCGGTATGCTGGTGGATATTCACAGTCAGCACGAACACCAATCGCTGCTGCGGCGCGAGACACACCGGCGCCTGCTGGACGATTTTGCCGTTAACGGGCCCCTGCTCGAAGCGGTCGCCCAGGCTTATCAGCAGTGGCGGACGGCCGCGCGCCGGTACGAAACACTGCAAAATAATGCCGAGGCACTGAATGCGCGTCGCGAGTTGCTCGGCTTCCAGGTACAGGAGCTCGATCAACTCGGGCTCGCACCAGGGGAACTGGAGCAGCTCGAAGAACAACAACGGGTGCTTGCCAATGTCGACGTGGTGCTCGAGCACGGTAGAGACATTATCGGATTATGCGCGGGTACCGACGGTGGCGACGCGCCATCTGATCTGCTCACCCAGCTGGGTCGAGCCGAGCACCTGATGGACGCTATTACGCATGCCACTGGCGCGTTGCACGAGGCGCGCGAACTGCTGGCGTCAGCGGACATTCAGATACAGGAAGCCGTCTCTTCCCTGCAGCGCTATCTGGACAATGTGGATCTGGATCCGGCTCGCCTGCAACAGGTCGAGGACCGCCTCAGCGCCGTGTACGAACTGGCGCGTAAACATCGTATTCGTCCCGAGCAATTGTGCGAAACCCATGCCCAACTGGCCGATGAACTGCGCGCCCTGGCTGACGAAGACAATGACGTCGAAAAATTGCGCGCTAACGTCGCCAATCTCGAAAGCGCGTACCGCCGTTGCGCCAGGAAGCTGAGCGCGGCACGGGGCAAAGCGGCACAGAAATTTGTTCTGGCCATCAATCAACAGCTGGCCGCCATGGCGATGGCCAGCGCTACCGTGGAGATGCCGTTGCAGCCATTGGCCAATGACGCATTCGGCGCGGAGGGCATGGAAACGGTGGAGCTGTTGATTGCAACCAACCCGGGACAACCACATCGCCCATTGGCAAAAATCGCTTCGGGGGGCGAACTGTCGCGGGTTAGCCTGGCTATCCAGGTGGTAGCCGCGCAGCGCTCAACCATCCCCGTGCTGGTGTTTGACGAGGTCGATGTGGGTGTCGGTGGCGCCACCGGACATGTTATTGGACGTCTGCTACGCCAGTTGGGAGAGCAGGGTCAGGTGCTGTGTATTACGCATCTGCCACAGGTGGCGAGCTGCGCCCACCACCATTTTACAGCCAGTAAAACGCAGAGTAGCGACAACGCCGCCAGCAGTCTCAGGGTACTCGACGAAGCGGCGCGAGTTGCGGAGATTGCGCGTATGCTGGGCAGCGCCACGGCCAGTCGGCAATCCTTGGGGCACGCCAGGGAAATGCTCGCGTTGGGGATGGCTACATAAAACTTCGCAACCATACCATCTACAATAATTTTGATTCAGGGATCGAAAAGTAGCCGCCCTCTCGGGCGCTCACCATCCAGGAGGTGAGTTGTGACCGTTTATGACATCATGGATATTCAGCCCTATCACTGGCCATCCATCGGCGCCGCCCTGTTGTGCGGAACGATTATTGGCCTGGAGCGCCAGCTGCGAGGTAAGCCGGTGGGCATTCGCACCTCATCGCTGATTATCCTTGGCACCTACGCGTTCGTGGTTGCCGCGCTGGCGGTCAGCACCGACGTGTCCGACCCCTCGCGCGTTATCGGACAGGTGATCACCGGTATTGGATTTCTTGGTGCGGGGGTGATGCTCGCCCGCGACGGCGTGGTGCTCGGCGTCACCTCCGCGGCGACGATCTGGGCCCTGGCGGCCGTCGGCGTCACCATCGCCATTGGTCACACCATGACCGCTATCAAACTCTCTATCGTTGTGGTCGCGATCCTGGTGGGTGTTGATATTCTGGAGGCCTATTCCCAATCCATGACCCGCGGCGTCCATCGCAAATATCAAGGCTGGCGGGGCAAACATATTCCCTGATCCAGGCCCTGTTCGCACAACGGGCAAGTGGCCTGGCGAATTCGTCCGCGGGGAACTCTCACCCTTTTTGGCCGGCGCCAGCGGTTTGACTACTCGACAGCCTCGTGATCGTGCTGCCCTTGCGCGTCACCGCTGGGTGCCTCCGTCGCAGCCGCACCGGCATGCATCCCGGCACCCTGAGCACTCATCATTTCCATCATGCCCATCATCATTTCCATATGATCGTGCATTTTAATCATATGCGCCTGCATCATTTGCATGCGCTCACCATCATTCCCGGCGGCCGCCATTTTCCCCATATCGGCCTTCATCTCCGCCATATGGGCTTTCATCATGGGCATATTCATCATGTCCATTTTTCCGGAACCACCCATGGGCGCAGCCACCAGCGCTGCGGGCATCGCAACGACCACCATCATTACCAACGTTTTAATCAGGTGCATATCAAAAATCCTTGTCAATGAATTGAACCCGCAGGTTAATCGCAAACCGATGACGGTTCTTTAATCCAAATCAAATCCGACCCGCTTAGGGTATATTTTCCGGCGGTGCAGGGATGCAGGCGCGCGGGGGATCAACCGGCGTGTCAACGGCCCGGAGCGTATTTGGCGTCCGAGAAGCCGGTTATTTACAGGTAGCGGGACTGTCTGCCTTCAAACAAATCCTTGTGGCCCTCCAGCAGGTCAATGAGAAAATCACGGCACACCCTGACCCGAGCGGTCGAGCGTAAATCCGCGTGAATCAATACCCACAATCCCCAGCCGCTTTGTTCTATACGGACATTTAGACGGGACAAATCGGGTTGCAGATCCGCCAACCAGCAGGGCAGTCGCGCCATACCTATACCCTGTTGTACCGCCCCAATCATGGTCGCCACATCGTCGACGCGCAACGCCACCCGGGCACCGGGACAGTGCAGCGCAACCCATTCAGGCAGGGCGGGATCGTCGCGCCACAGCACCACGTCGTAGCCCTTCTGTTCCCTGTTCTGGTAGGCGCTGGAGGTGTAAAGGCCATGCTGGAATTCCGCCACCTTTTTCCCCACCAGATAATCCGGGGGTTTGGGCGTCCCGCGGATTGCAATATCCGCCTCCCGGGCGGCCAGATCGCGAACGGCGGTGGTAATAGACAGCTCCACGTCGATATTCGGATAGCGGCGGCTAAACTCGGTCAAATTGGGCAACAAAAAATGCCTGGCGGTGGCGTGATAAACGGTTACACAAAGTTTGCCCTGAAGACGCTGATCGACGCCAAACAGATCCCGCTCCACACTTAGAGTGTGCTGTTCAATGCGCAACGCATGTTGATATATATTTTCCGCCGCCTGGGTCATCGCGTAGCCGCTGTGCAGGCGCTCGAACAGGCGCACGCCGTGCAGCTTCTCGTAGCCATTGATACGCCGCGACACCGTAGAATGGTTGACCCCGAGAAGTGCTGCTGCGGCCGAAATACTACCCTCGCGGGCAACCGCCAAAAAAAACCGCAAATCGTCCCAATCCCTCATCTGTGCATTTTTGCACGAATAATTTGCAATTGTCGATAATTCACACACATCATTTTTGCCTCTACATTAAGAAATACCAAAGCGCCAATCGGAACGATCAAATTGAATATTATTCATGTAATTTCAACTGGAGAAAATCTTATGTTTAATAAATTTCATGAAAAACCACTGGAATCGGACCTGTGCAGGGAGACAAATGCAAACAACCAGGATCCATGCCCGCCGGATCAGCAGGAATCGGATACTCAGTTTGTTCTGGGGTTGGCGGTGGGGGCAGCGATCATTGCCGTCTATATTCTGTGCACATCCCTGACAGATGTGGTGGCGAGCATTATCCGGCAACCGACTCTTTTTTAGCCTGACTGAAAGTTTCTAACCCGACCGAAAGCCGCGACCCAATGTCGGACGCAAGAAACGTGTGCACCGGTGCGTGGCACTAAGGCAGGCGCAGAACGGCCTTGGCCAGAATATTTTTCTGAATTTCGCTGGAACCGCCGTAAATGGTTGCCGGCCGCGCCGTGTAATAGGGGTTGACCGGTTTAAACCCGGAGTCGTCTGACAGACTTAGTACCGCTTCGGTGGCACCGTACTCGCCCGCCGCATCGAGCACCAGGTCCGCCACCCGCTGAAATATTTCGGTGACCGCAAGTTTCAGAATGGACACTTCCGGACCCAGTTGGTCACCGCGGCGTAGCACTTCCAGAAACCGCACGTAAGCTGCGGTCAAGTCTTCCACTTCCATATACAACCCGGTAAAACGGTCGGTAAATACAGCATCGTCAAACAGACCAAATTCCCGCGCCATGGCCTGCAGCCGCTGCAAGGGGTATTTGGCGAGTTTGGGGCTGCCGAGTAAAATACGTTCCGCGCCCAACAGCGCCTTGGCCATGGTCCAGCCCTGATTGACTTCCCCTACCATATTGGTGCGCGGCACCCGCACCCCGTCAAAAAAGACTTCGCAGAATTCCGAATAGCCGCCGATATTGTCAATTTCCCGCACCGTGATGCCTGGACTGTCCATCGGCACCAGCAGAAAACTGATCCCTTCCTGTTTTTTGGCTTTTTTGTCGGTGCGCACCAGGAGAAAAATCATATTGGCCTGCTGCGCCATGGTGGTCCAGATTTTTTGCCCGTTGATCACATACTCGTCCCCATCCACTTCGGCGGACATTCTTAAACTGGCCAGATCGGAACCGGCGCCAGGTTCGGAATAGCCCTGACACCAGAGCTCCTCCCCCGACAGGATTTTCGGCAGGTAGCGCGCTTTCTGCTCCTCGGTACCGTAGCGTAATAACAGCGGTCCCAGCATGGTCACGCCAAAATTCGGCAGCATAAACGCGCCGATGCGGTCCAGCTCTTCCTGAAAAATCACCTGCTGGTAGGCGCTCAGGCCCATACCGCCGTAGGCTTTGGGCCAACCCGGCGCTACCCAGCCTTTTTCGTTCAGCTTTTGGTGCCAGGGCATGCCCTGCACAAAGCCGATACGGCGGGAAGGAAAGCGCCATTCCCGAGGGAAATTGGCATCCAGCCACTCCCGGACCTCCAGGCGAAACTGCTCGTCGTTCACTTCATTCTCCCCATATTGACCTGCTGAATACCGTCGTCGCTTCCCTAATCAGCTCGGCAGCCGCAACACCGCCTTGGCGAGAATATTGCGCTGAATCTGGTTGCTGCCGCCGTAAATTGTGGTGGGGCGCGCACCGATAAATTCGCCGGCGGCACTCACTCGCGCCGACGCCGTTTGCATACCGTCCTGCACACCGCCGTATTCTCCGCCCGCGTCCAGCATTAAATCTGCCACCCGCTGCTGGGTTTCCGTATTCCAGATTTTCAACATAGATACTTCGGCGCCAATCTGTCCACCGCGCTTGAGTACGTTGACGAAGCGTTTGTAGGCAGCGCCGAGATCTTCGATATCCATACGCAGCTGCGCGTAGCGATCAGTGAATACTGTATCCGCAAAGAGTCCCGACGCCTCGGCCAGCGCTTTCAGGCGCACCATCGCCAGGGACGCCATTTTCGGACTACCAATAAATATGCGCTCGTGACCGAGCAGCGCCTTGGCGATAGTCCAGCCGTTGTTTTCACCACCGACGACGTTTTCTATCGGCACCCGTACATCGTCAAAAAACACTTCGGCAAATTCGTCGTGCATACCGAGATTGTCGATCGGGCGCACAGTGATACCGGGCGTGTCCATAGGCACCAGCAAAAACGTAATGCCCTCCTGTTTTTTGCCGTCCTTGCGGGTGCGCACCAGCATAAAAATCATGTTGGCGTCCATGGCCAGGGTGGTCCATATTTTGTGGCCGTTAACCACATAGTGGTCGCCGTCGCGCACCGCGCTGGTACGCAAGCTGGCCAGATCGGAACCAGCCCCCGGCTCGGAATAGCCCTGACACCAGATATGTTCGCCGGACAGAATTTTCGGGAGATAAAAGGACTGCTGCTCGGACGTGCCATGCTGAATCAAGAGCGGGCCCACCATGGTCATACCCTGATCCGGCGTGCGCCCCACCCCCTGAGATTCGATCTCGTCCAGCATAATCAGCAGTTTGTTGGCATCCAGCCCCATACCCCCGTGTTCCACCGGCCAACCCGGCGCCAGCCAGCCCTTTTTCGCCAGGGTCATGTACCAGTCGCCGCACTCGTCCCAGTGCATGCGGTGTGGCAAAAAACGTAATTCGTCGGGATAATTTTCCCGCAACCATTCCCGCACCATGGTACGAAAATCGTTGTCACTCATGCTGTTGTAATCTGTCATGTAATCAATAAACCTCAAACTGTGGACGCTTAAAGCACTAATTCTGCGTAGCGTTTACGGTGGCTGGTAGCATTGCCGAGCCAGGACGAAAGATACATGGCCTTTTTCAGATACAGGCCGATATTACATTCGTCGGTATAGCCGATACCGCCGTGGAACTGGATGGCGTCCTTGCCCACGGTAAGCGCGGCATCCGAACAGCGCGCCTTAACCTGACTCGCAGCCACCGCGCGCGCTTTGTCGTCTGCATCCGAGTCGTACAGGGTCGCCGTCTGCAACAGGACGGAACGGGATATTTCGGTGAGCACAAACAGATCCACCGCCCGGTGCTGCAATACCTGAAAACTACCGATGGGTTTGTCGAATTGCACCCGTTGGGAAATATAATCGACGCTGATTTCCAGTGCCCGCGTCATGACCCCCAACAACTCGGCACTGGCCGCTACGCGCCCCTGATCGAGCACCCGCTCCAGTATTTGTTCGGCAACCGCAGCCGTTGCCACTTGTTCACCGACCGGCGTATCGTCAAAGGTCAAATGACCATAAAACCCGCCGTCGACCCGCTGTTCGTAGTTGATGGTGAGGCCGGGGGCATCCTTCGCCACCGCATACAGGACAGTGCCATCCGCGGTCTTCGCCGAGACGATAAACTCATCGGCGCCGCCCGCGTCGGGTACGAATACTTTACTGCCCCGCAATTTTCCGCCGTCACAGACCAGATTGCGGGCAGTGACGACCATGCTGGCGCGTTCTTCCTGCCACGCCAGCGCCGGTTGCCACTTGCCGCTCACCAGGTCGGGCAATCTGGCGCGTTTGTAAGCCTCGTTATCCCCCGCCGCCACGGCGCCGCCGGCGACTACCACCGTTGCCACGTAGGGCGCAGGCACCAACCCCTTGCCCATTTGAATCAGCAGCACCGCGAGATCGGAAAATGTCAGGCCCATGCCGTCGTACGCCTCCGGCAGTAAAAACCCGAGCCAACCGGATTCCGCCATTTCCTGCCAGGTATCGCTATCGTACCCGGGCTGCTTAAAACGATTGGCGCGCACCGTTTTTAATTCCTGATCGCGGGCAATAAACGCCACCGCACTGTCCTGAATCATCACCTGCTCTTCGGTCAGAACGTCGATTTTTGACTGTAAACTGATATCTTCCACTCACTTCTCCTTCACTGAACCGCGGCTGCGGACTCGTCAAATACAAAATGCGTACAATATACGGCACTGTCGCCAGCACCTTACTGAGGTGGTTTTAGCGTTAGGGTTTACGCTTGGGGCGCACATAGAGCACCAGGCTATGACCGACAATATCGTAGCCCTGCTCCGCCGCAAGACGGGTCTGAATGTTCTCAATTTCGTCGTTGTGGAACTCGATCACCCGACCGGTTTGCGTACACACCATATGATCGTGGTGTTCGCCGCGATCCAGTTCATAGACCGCAGGGCCATTGTCGAAACTGTGGCGCACCACCAGCCCGGCGGTTTCAAACTGCGTCAACACTCGATACACCGTGGCAATACCCACATCTTCGCCGGTGCTCAGGAGTTCTCTGTAGACGTCCTCGGCACTCATATGCGGTTCGGCGGCGTGTTCCAATACCTGTAAAATCTTCACCCGCGGATGAGTGACCTTGAGGCCAGCGTTCTTTAATTCCTCATTTTCGGTCGCCATTTGCCCTCCGCCCCTTCTCACTCATTTGTGGATTGGGTATTATCCCCGTTCGAATCAAACACTGGAACCCCAAGATGTTGCCAATCTCCCGCCTTTTTGTTCTGGCTGTGCTGGCTACATCGCTGGTCGGTTGCTCCTATTTCCAGTTCCCCGGAGTACACAAGATCCCTATTCAGCAGGGCAATATCATCACCCAGGAGATGATAGACCAGTTGCGCCCCGGCATGACCCGCTCCCAGGTCAGATACGTGCTCGGCACGCCGTTGATCGCGGACACCTTTAACCAGGATCGCTGGGACTACCTGTTCAGCCTTAAAATGCCTTCCGGCAAAGAACTGCGCGAACGTGTTTCCGTGTACTTCACCAACGAAAAGCTCAGCCACTTCAGTGGCGATTACGCGCCCTCGAAGGGCGCCCTCGCCGCTGGCACCTCCCCGCGGGAATTTGACGATGAAACCCTGTTGGGCGACGACCTGTTGGAGAGCGGCCCGATCGCCGTCCCGGTGCCCGACTAACGACAGCATCGTCCAACAATCAGCCGCAACGAAGGCCGCTGGTTAAACCCTGACGCCACCGCGTTCGCGTTACCTGCCCCACGCCACCCCTGTCCGGGTGCCGACAACTGCGCTAGATGCTACGCGATTGCCGTACACGGGCTGCACGCTGTTTGCGTACCTCCTTGGGGTCAATTTTCAGTGGACGGTAAATTTCCACCCTGTCCATGGGCTGCACTTCATACTGCTCCGCACTCGGCAAACCCTTGCTGCCCAGTACCTGACCAAATATTCCCAGTGGCGCACTGTCCACGTCTACTTCCGGAAAAGCGGCCGCGATATTCGATAGCCGCACCGCCTGCCGCGCCGTGGTCCCTGGAGACACGGCCAACTTCACTATTTTCTGCCGCCCGGGCAGCGCGCAGGCTACTTCCACCATCAGCTTTTCACCGGCGGATTTGTCGGCCAGCGACGGATCGGAACCACCCTTATTCATTGCCTGCCCATTCCCGGCGCATCCTCAGCCACGGACCCCGTAGACCACCTGCGCCCGTTTGATCAGGGCGGACACCATGTTGTCCGCAACCTTTGCGAACAGCATACCCACCGCCGCGCCGAGCACAGCGTTAGTCAGTGCAAAATCCATCTCCAGACTGACCTTGCAGGCATGGCTGTCCAATGCCTGAAACTGCCACAGCCCATGAAACGCACTGAACGGTCCCTCTGCCAGGGTTAGCTCAATACTGTGGGGGGGCCGCAACCGGTTGCGCGTCGTAAAACTGGTGCCGACGCCCGCCTTTTTTAACCACATTTTGGCCACCATTTCGTGCTCGGACAGGGAGATTATTTCGGCGCGTTCGCAGCCATCCATATATAGCGGATAGGCCGCGACGTCATTAACCAGATCATACATCTCCCGGTCCGAATACAGCACCAGCGCACTGCGCCGAATGTCGGTGGTCTTCACAATTCGCACCCGGGGCCATGGCGCGGCGCGGCGTGTTGAGAGCCCATGTCAGCCGCCCTGTGCAAAGGTTCCATACAGCCCAAAAATCAGTACCGAGACCACCGCCGGGGGACAGACATAACGCAGCACCCACCACCAGACTCTGAACCCAACGCCGGATTCGCCACCCATCTCCTCGGCCGCCAATTGCCGGGTCAAAAACCAGCCCACGAAAATCGCTATAAACAAACCAGTGAGCGGTAACATAATACGCGACGTGAGAAAATCCAGAGCTTCGAAAAAGGTGAAACCGGCCACCTGATAGTCCGCCCATTGATTGAACGACAACACGGTTCCAAGACCCAGCACCCAGGCGATGGCCGCCAAAAACAGATTCGCCGACAACCGATTGAAGCCCTTGCTTTCAATTAACCACGCCACACCAGGCTCGATCAGCGAAATCGCCGAACTCCAGGCAGCTATGGTCACCAGCGCAAAGAAGATAAAGCCCACTAACAGTCCACCCGGCATGTTGCCGAATGCCACCGGCAGGCTGATAAACAGCAGCTCCGGCCCCGCCGCCACGTTAATCGCCGGATGCGCGAATACAATCGGGAAAATGGCCATGCCCGCCATCAACGCCACCAGGGTATCGAGGGCGCCCACCATCAAAATTGTCTTGCCAATGCTGGCATGCCGCGGCATATAGGCCCCGTAGGCCATAATGGAGCCCATGCCCAGACTCAAGGTAAAAAATGAATGCCCCAGCGCTTCCAGCACGCCGCGCATGGTCAGGGCAGATGTATTAAAATCGAACAGAAACATAAATCCGCGGGCGAAATCGCCTTCGCGGTAGGCAAACACCAGAAGCACCACCAATAGCACAAACAATAGCGGCATCAAGATGCGCACCGCGACACCCAGACCCCGCGTAACCCCACCAATAACCACCGCCACAGTCAGCGCCATGAACACCGAATGCCAGAATATGAGGGTATCCGCATCCACCAGCAAGGCATCGAATAGCGCCTTTGCTTCGGCGCCACCTGCACCCTGAAGCTGGCCGCCAGCCACAATCGGAATATAGGCCAGCGCCCACCCCGCAATCACCGAGTAGTAGGACAGAATCAGCAGCCCGGCTATCACCCCCATCCAGCCGATACTGTTCCACCCGCCGTGTAATCCTGCCTGCCGGGTCAGATCGCGCATCGCGTTGATAGGACTTTGCCGACCGCGACGTCCGAGAAGCACCTCCGCCATCATCACCGGAATTCCCAGCGCCAAAATACACACCAGATACACCAGTACAAACGCCCCGCCGCCGTTCTCGCCGGTGATATAGGGAAACTTCCAGATATTGCCCAGTCCCACGGCGGACCCGGCGGCCGCCAGAATAAATGTCCAGCGGCTGGCCCAGGTGCCGTGCACCCCTGCGCGCGACTCCTCCATCCATACCCCCTCGCTTGTTTTGCAAATTGTACCCCCTATCCGCGCCGCGCATAACCGCAACAGCTCACAACCGTAGGCACTATCGACACCAGCCCGTATAATCCGGGCATGAGTAAAAAACCTGAAAAAAAAGCCAGTAGCGCCACCATCGCCCTCAACAAACGGGCGCGCCACGATTACTTCTTCGAGGAAAAATTCGAAGCGGGCCTCGCATTGCTGGGATGGGAAGTAAAAAGCCTGCGCGCGGGAAAAGCGCAGTTGACCGACAGCTATGTGCTGCTTAAAGACGACGAAGCCTGGCTAATCGGCGCCCACATCAGTCCGCTGATGAGCGCTTCCACTCACTTCGTTAGCGACCCAACCCGCACCCGCAAGCTGCTTCTCAATCGCCGCGAGCTGACTAAAATTTCTGCCGCCGTACAGCAAAAGGGCTACACTTGTGTAGCCACCGCGTTGTACTGGAAGCACCACCGGATCAAATGTGAAATTGCATTAGCACGGGGTAAAGCAGAACACGACAAGCGAGATACGGAAAAAAATCGCGACTGGCAACGACAAAAACAACAGTTACTGCGCCGCGGCAATCGCTAACGGGGAATCGCTAACGGGGAATCGAATGATCGACGAGCGCCCAATCCATGTTCGGGCCACCAGAGAGGAAGATGCCGATAGCGTAGCGGCGCTGCTGACGGAACTGGGCTACCCCTTCACCGCGGATATCATCCTCGCACAAATACGTAAAATGTTAAGTGGGGAAGTGGAAACCGCCTTCGTCGCGATTGTGGATGACACCATCATCGGTGGCGCGGTGGTCGAAATCACCCGGTCCCCCGACGAAGACCTGCTCGCGCGCCTGCCCGTGCTCGCCGTCCACCCCGATTTTCGCCGCCACCATGTGGGGGAAAAATTACTCCTTTCCGTGACCGACTACGCCAATCGCCACCGGTGTTGTGCAATTGAAGCAACAGCGGTGGACGAAGCGCCCGAGAACCTGTCGTTTTACGTCGACCTGGGCTTTGTTCGGCAAGGCCGGTATTTACGTAAAAATCTCTGACAGCGCCCAGGCTCCAGCGATGCTATACTTGCAAACGCTGTTTTAGACCCAATACTGTTTTATAGCGGCCATCAGGGGTCTATAGCAGTCATCAGGGGGCGCACTGGATTCGACGCCGGTTACAAAACCTGAGGTGCATGTCGAGATGGCGACCAATCTCGTAAATCCAAAGTCGCAAACCAATAGTTGCCAACGACGACAACTACGCACTCGCTGCCTAAGAAACAGTAGAGCGCCATCTGACTGGAGCCGTGCTTGTGCGTCCAGGTTTCAGCTGCCTTCGGGTAGTGGCGAAACACTCAGGTGTCATATCTCACAAGACCGCGATGACGCTCGTCCGGGGCCGACTCGTTAAAACCTAACCGGAATCGCCGTTTCACGCGCCCTGTTGGCCGGGCTGTGAAAGGTTAAAAAAAATAGACCAACTAAACATGTAGAGCCGATGGCAGAGGACTGACGGACGCGGGTTCGACTCCCGCCGCCTCCACCAATAACCAACCCCGCTACCGCAAGGTGGTGGGGTTGGTTATTGGTCGCGGTGAGGACGAGCACCGGCGCACGGGTTCGACAAATGGGCAGGATTGCCCATTTGGGCGCACGCAGGGCGGGCACAGCACGGACCCTGTAAATATTTCTGTGTAACTGCCATGGTTAAATGTAATCCGCCAAGCGGTCTTCGAACTCGATCATAAATCTATTCAGTGCCAGTTTCCAATTGCG
>JBFJMM010000028.1:0-14582 GCA_041633885.1 Porticoccaceae bacterium | reverse complement strand
GAGTACTGGCACTCTGTGGTGGCGTGGGGGGCGCCAAACTGGCGCTCGGACTAAGCCATATTCTGGGCGGGGACGATCTCACGCTGGTGGTGAATACCGCTGACGATTTCAATCATCTGGGATTGCGCATCTGTCCCGATCTGGACACAGTCACCTACACATTGGCGGATATTGTCAATCCGCAGACGGGTTGGGGCCGGGCCGGGGAAACCGGTCATTTCATGGCGTCTTTATCGGCACTGGGAGGCGAAGACTGGTTTTATCTGGGGGACAAAGATCTGGCGTTGCACGTGGAGCGCACCAGACGACTGAATGACGGTGAAAGCCTCGACGCGGTCACCGCCCATATCGCCCAGCGCCTGGGCATCCACGCGCGTATTCTGCCCATGAGCAACGATCCCGTTGCAACGATGGTTGCGACCGATGCGGGTACGCTGGCTTTTCAGCACTACTTTGTCCGCGCGGGCTGTCAGCCGCGGGTGACCGGCTTTCATTTCGCCGGTATGGCTAGCGCTGTACCTCATCCCGAACTGATGGCGGCCCTCGCCGGGAATGAGCTGGCGGCCGTAATAATCTGTCCGTCCAATCCGTTCGTCAGTATTGACCCGATACTGGCCCTGTCGGGGGTGCGGGAGGCGCTAGGCGCCGCGTCGGCGCCGGTGATCGCGGTGTCCCCGTTGGTCGGTGGCGCCGCCATCAAAGGACCCACCGCAAAAATGATGGGGGAACTGGGGCTGGCAGTATCCGCGCTGGCGGTGGCCGAACGCTACGGGGATATTCTCGACGGCTTTGTAGTGGATCGCCAGGACGCCGCCCTGACAGGTCAGATTGCGCAACGTGTAGAGCGGGTTCAGATTGCACAGACCATTATGGTAACGTTGGCGGACCGGATATCGTTGGCCCAAGAGGTGCTGCGGTTTGCGCAACAGTGCAGTGCCAATGCGCGGGGGAACCCTGTATCATCCTGATCAATGGCCATTAGCAGACAATTATTGGGCTGTTGTACAGTGAGCTGACCGAAACGGACTGAGCATATCGCTATGTGGGTAGTTGTCCCGGTAAAGGGTCTCGCCAGCGCCAAGCAACGTCTGGCGCATATTTTGACGCCCAGCGAGCGCGCCGGACTGGTGTCCAGCATGCTCGCGGACGTACTGGGCGCGGTTGCAGGAGCTGCTAAGGTTGCGGGACTCGCGGTAGTTACCAACGATTTAGAGGTCAAAACCCTTGTCCAAAAATACGGTGCTCGGGTGATCCCGGAACCGGCAGCTAGCAATCTGTGTTGCGCGGCAGCCCACGGGCTGCGGACGCTGGCCAACGAAGGGATTGGCAGCGCGGCAATTATTCCCGCGGATGTACCATTGCTAACCTCCCAACTTGTAGACCGCTTGTGTGTTACCCACGATAAACACCGGGGTGTCACCCTGTCACCGGCAACCCGGGATGGGGGCACCAATGCCCTGGCCCTGTCCACGCCCCTGGTGATCGCGCCGGCATTTGGCACGGACAGCTTCCGGCACCACTGTGCCAGGGCGCGGGCGGTTGACATTGAACCGGCAATTGTGACGGCGCCCGAGTTGAGTCTCGATATCGATACCCTGCGTGATTTACAGGAATTGTTGCACCCCCCGGTGACCAGCGTTACCCAGCGTTATCTGTTCGACAGCGGTATTGCCGCCCGGCTTGGGTTGCGACGGGAAGTGTCTATCGGGCCCGCCAGCACCGTGCCACAAGCGCACAGCCTGCACAGGAGCAGTCAGTGAACAGTTTTTTGCAACCGCCTGCGGCGTATGGGCCGACTGACCGTCCATCTGCGCAACAGGCGTTGGCCCTTGCCGATGACGACAATCTCCAGGGGCTTATGGCACAAGCCGCGGCGTTGCGGGACGGGGGACACGGCGCAGTCATCAGCTTTTCTCGCAAAGTGTTTATTCCACTCACCCAACTGTGCCGCGATGTGTGTCACTACTGTACCTTTGCCCAGACGCCAAAAAAAATTGCCGAACCCTACTTGAGCGCAGAACAGGTATTGGCAATTGCCCGCGCCGGTGCGCAGGCCGGTTGCAACGAAGCGCTGTTCACCCTGGGGGATAAGCCGGAGTTGCGCTACCGCGCTGCCCGCGAGGCACTCGCTGTGATGGGTTACGAGAGTACCCATCAATACCTGGTAGCGATGGCGCAACTGGTGTTCAGGGAAACCGGATTGTTACCGCATCTCAATCCCGGCGTGATGAGCGCGGCGGAGTTGCTCGCCAATCGCGAGGTTTCCGTATCCCAGGGGATGATGCTGGAATCGGTGTCCGAGCGTCTCTCCGAGAAAGGTGGGCCGCACTATGGTTCACCGGACAAGGCACCCGCGGTGCGCCTGGCGACTCTGGAGGCAGCCGGCAGGGCGCAGGTGCCGTTCACCAGCGGTATTTTAATCGGTATTGGCGAAACCCGCGTGGAACGGGTGCAGTCATTACTGGCATTGCGGGACGTGCACGATCGATACGGACATATTCAGGAAATCATTATTCAGAATTTCCGCGCCAAGGCCGGTACCAAAATGGCGTCCTGTCCCGATGCGCCGCTGGCGGAATTACTGTGGACCATTGCCGTGACACGGATTATTTTCGGACCCCATATGAATATTCAGACGCCACCCAATTTAAATGGGGGTGTTCTCGCCCGTCTGATCGACGCCGGTATCAACGACTGGGGCGGTGTGTCGCCGGTGACCCCGGATTTTGTCAATCCGGAAAAGCCCTGGCCGACATTACAAAATCTGGCCGAGCAGACCGCTGCCGCCGGTAAACTGCTGGTGGAGAGGCTGGCGGTATATCCCGGCTACGCCCGCGATAACTCGCGCTGGCAAATCCCGAAGATGGCAACCGCGGTGTTGCAACACATGGATGGCGACGGCTTTGCACGCTGCGACACCTGGTCGCCGGGCAGTGGCATAGCGCCACCACCGCTGACTCGGCAAATCGGCTGGGCGACACCGTTACTCCAGGTCAGCCAGGATGTTGTCGGCATCCTGTCCCAGGCCCGGTCGGGGCGACGGCTCGACGAAAAAATGGTGGCGCGGCTGTATCGCGCTCGCGGTAATGATTACACCGCCGTGTGTGAGGCTGCGGATGAGCTGCGCCGCGCAGTCAACGGCGACACCGTTGCCTACGTGGTCAATCGCAATATCAACTACACCAATCTGTGCATGCTGTCCTGTACCTTTTGCGCTTTTTCCAAGGGCAAGACCAGCGAACATCTGCGCGGCAAGCCGTACCTGCTGGATACCGGGGAAATTGTCGCGCGCGCCCGGGAAGCCTGGCAGCGAGGGGCGACGGAAGTCTGTATGCAGGGCGGAATTCACCCGGATTACACCGGTGATACCTATCTCGAAATCTGCCGCAGCGTGCGCGCCGCACTGCCGGATATGCATATACACGCGTTTTCTCCCCTGGAGGTGTCCCAGGGCGCAGCCCCCCTGGGACTACCTGTCGCGGAATTTCTGGTGCGGCTGCGGGAAGCTGGACTGAACAGTCTGCCGGGCACAGCCGCCGAGATCCTCGACGACGAGGCGCGCCAGATACTCTGTCCCGATAAACTCGATACCCAGCAGTGGCTAGATGTGGTTGAAGCGGCACATGGCGTAGGTATACGCACCACGGCCACCATTATGTTTGGCCATATCGATCGGGCCGAGCAATGGGCCAGGCACCTGCTGAGAATTCGCGATTTGCAGGAACGCAGCGGCGGCATTACCGAGTTCGTGCCACTGCCGTTTGTACATATGGAAGCGCCGTTGTACCGGCGCGGTAAGGCGCGGCGCGGGCCCACATTTCGCGAGGCGGTACTGATGCATGCGGTGTCCAGACTGGTGCTGCATCCCGTCATTCAGAACATTCAGGTGTCCTGGGTAAAAATGGGTGAGCAGGGCATCTCAGCCTGCTTGCAGGCAGGGGTCAACGACCTGGGCGGAACACTGATGAATGAAAGTATTTCCCGGGCGGCGGGGGCGGTACACGGTCAGGAAATGACACCCGGCACGATGGACATGTTGATTCGAGCTGCTGGAAAGGTTCCGGCGCAACGCACCACATTTTATGGCGAGATCAAACAAAAGCGCGGCCTGATAGCCAGGGATAGCGAAACGCTACCATCGGTGAGCAGTGCCGTTACTGGATAGTTCTATTAAAAATTAAGTCCGGTGAAATTTACCTGCTAGTGCGGAAATTAATCGCAAAATG
Source organism: Porticoccaceae bacterium (assembly GCA_041633885.1). Lineage (GTDB taxonomy): Bacteria > Pseudomonadota > Gammaproteobacteria > Pseudomonadales > Porticoccaceae > JBFJKD01. The sequence goes on along the minus strand of JBFJMM010000028.1, from coordinate 10,356 downwards.
ATTTTTCTGGTCAACAGCTTGATCGTCGCTATCGTGGTTATGATTCATTACGAGTGCCTGTTGCGCCTGACCGTGCTGATGCCGAAGCTGAAGGTGGTACACCGTTATCGGATCGTGCTCGGCGTATTCGGCGCCCTGATCGCCCACGCCATGGAAGTCTGGGTTTTTGCGTTGGGCTATTATTTTATGCATCGCGCTGAGGGTTGGGGTAGTCTGGCGGGAAACTTTAACGGCAGCCTTCTGGACTGTGGTTATTTTTCATTCACCACTTTTACGACGCTGGGTTTTGGCGATATCTCGCCCCACGGAGACCTGCGCTATTTAACGGGCATCGAATCCCTCACCGGGTTGGTGCTGATAACCTGGAGCGCGTCCTTTCTCTACCTGGAAATGCAGCGTTACTGGAGCGCAAAATAATTCCTCCGCAAGGATTCGCCCAGTGTATTCTGAGCTTGTCTCCGTTCTGTCAAACGCCTCGGAGCGAGCGCGATCTGGGGCTGTCCGCACCGTGAAAGAGACCCCATTGAGAGGGGTGTAAAACCTTCAGAATCCTATTAGTATGGGCCGGTCGATGCTCGGGAAAGGAGAACTACCCGTCGTCGTACCAATAATTAACGGATAATAAAGGGAGGTATTATGAATAACGAAAATAGCCAGTCCCCCGCACCGCAATCCAGCGGCTCGGGTGGTTCAGTGGAAGGCGCCGTTGCGGGCAATTACGATTTTACCATCGGCGCGGTCATTCAGGAGGCGTGGGCGCGGACCAACGGCCTTAAGGGACCGTTCTGGGGCGGCGCCATACTGTTGTTTGCGGGGCTGGTCGCCGTTTCTTTTGTGCTGGGTCTGGTGCTGGGTGGGGATCATATGAGTGCGGGCGGCTCCATGCTGGTGCCGATGCTCTCCCAACTACTGGTCATGATCGTGTTATACCCCTGTATGGCCGGTATTTTTATGATGGGTGTGCGGCGTTCCGTGGATCAGCCCATTTCCTTTCAGATGCTGTTCGGCTATTTCCCGTATCTCGTCCCCCTGGTGATCGCCGGTATTTTGATGACTATCCTGATGATGCTGGGTTTTGTATTACTGATTATTCCCGGTATTTATCTGGCGGTCGCCTATGGTTTTACCATTCCGCTGATCGTGGAAAAAAATCTGGGGGCCTGGGAAGCCATGGAAACCTCCCGCAAGGCGGTGACCCGCCACTGGTTTAAAATCTTCTTTTTGTATCTGGTGATGACGTTGATTTTTGCCATCAGCATAATTCCATTGGGCATTGGCATTATCTGGACCTACCCCATGTTTGTCGCGATGATCGGCGTCATGTACCGCGAGATGTTTGGTGTAACCATTGATTGACGGGTAGTTTTTGTTGCGACCGCGAAGCGGGTTGCGGCCCGCTTCGCCAGATAAAAAACCCGGTTGATACCGGGTTTAACTTTTGCTCTGGAGACTGGCTGCTCTGAAGATTGGCTGCTCTGGAGATTGGCGCACCCGGAGAGATTCGAACTCCCGACCACCTGGTTCGTAGCCAGGTACTCTATCCAACTGAGCTACGGGTGCGTAAGGCCGCGTACTATAGGCAAGTGACCAGAGTGAGTCAAGTTGAAGACCGCATAAACGCAGTTTATCCCACCATGCGGGTCTGCCCAGCCCAGTACGGCGCACGCAGTTCCCGGCGCAGTATTTTACCCGAAGGGTTGCGTGGTAGTTCGCCGATAAAATCCACGGATTTTGGCACTTTGTAACCCGCAATGCGCGTGTGGGCATACTCGATAATCTGCGCTTCGTCGAGGGTTGCCCCGGGTTTCAGCACCACCATGGCCTTGATCGCCTCGCCCCAGGTTGGGTGGGGTACGCCGATTACTGCCACATCGGCGATGTCGGGGTGGCTGTACAGGGCGTTTTCCACTTCCGCCGGAAAGACGTTTTCGCCACCGGTGACAATCATGTCCTTGACCCGGTCCTTGATGTACACAAAACCTTCCTCGTCAAGGCAGGCGGCGTCGCCGGTGCGGTACCAGCCGTGGTCTTTCACTTCGTCGGTGGCGTCGGGCTTTTTCCAGTAGCTTTTTAGAATCCAATCGCACTGCAACAGAATTTCGCCCACTTCCCCGAGGGGTAGTTCGTTGTTATCGGTATCGACAATTTTTACCCTGGCGCCCATGACCGGTTTGCCGCAGGAGCGCAGTTTGTTGCGGCTGACGGCGTGATCCTCGGGGGCCAGCTTGGTGATTAATCCGTAATTTTCAGTGGCGCCGTACAGCTGCATAAAATTACAGGCGAACACATCAACGGCTTCCAGCAGCAGCGCCTCGGCGATGGGGGAAGCGCCGTAATACATGAGTTTCAGGTGACTGTAATCGCGCCCGCGCACGGTCGGATCCTGTAACAGCATCAAAATCATGGCCGGCACAAACAGGGCATTGGTTACTTTTTCGTTCGTCAGGACATCCAGCACCGGGCCAGTTTCAAAATCCACCAGCAAATGAAAGCGCGCCCCACACAGCAGTGGAAACACGGTGAAATTGATGCCGCCAATATGGAATAACGGCATAACGTTGATAAACACCGCGTGCTCGTCAACGTTGCAGATATCGTTTTCCACGAACGCCCTGAAGGTGTTGGCGTAACCCTGGTTGGTGAGCTGCACCCCCTTGGGCAGACCCGTGGTGCCGCTGGTGTACAGGTGCAGCACATCGTCATCCGGGTCGAGGGTTACCCGGGGTCGGGTGGCAGGCTGTTGATCCCGCCACTGGTCGAAGTCTGGCCAGCGCTGGTGGCCGCCGTCCACGGCGATAATATGGCGCACGTGAGTGAAATTGGCCTCGATACTTTCTACGGTTGCGTAAAACTCCTTGCCAACGAACAGCACGGTATTTTCCGTGTAATTGACAATCTCCTGAATTTCCGGTGCAGCCAGGCGCCAGTTGATGCCCGCCGTCGCATAGCCGGTTGCGCAGGCACCAATAAAAACCTCAAAAAATTTGGGGGAGTTTTTGCCGAGATAGCCGATGCGTTCCTGACGCTGCGCGCCCAGGGCAAGCAACCCGTTGGCTACCTGCCAGCCTTTCGGCACCAGTTCTCCATAGGTGATTTCCCGACCATTAAATACGATGGCCACGTTGGCGGGTTTGGTGTGTTCTATATCGGCAAAACGGTCTGCGAAAAACATAGGGACTCCATTATCTGTATCACGGTTGGAAAGGTGCCGCTGACATGGAGAGGCACGCAATTATCAGGCTCGGGGTGCGGTGAGGGAAAACGGACGCTAGCGCGGCCTTTCGCCATTATTTTAACGGGGATAACTGTACTGCCAGCCCCATTTTAATTCAACCAGCGGGCGGTGCCGCACCGTGCCAGATAAAACGTCAGGCCTCGGCAATAATAACCGCGCGCCGTGGGGCAGGATAACCTTCGACTGTGCGGCTGGGGTCCATGGGGTCGAGGAACGTCTGCAGGGAATCGAATGTCATCCACGGGGTGGAGCGCTGTTCGGCCACCGTGGTCGTTGTGATGTCGACCACGCGGGGATTGCGCAGGCCGCACTTTCGCAGCCAGCGTAACAGGGTCGGCGGGGAGGGAATAAACCACAGGTTGCGCATCTGAGCGTAACGCCCCTCGGGCACCAGGCTGTAACCGTCGTCGCCCTCGATCACCAGGGTTTCCAGTACCAGTTGACCCCCGCTGCGCAGGCAGTCGCGCAACTGTATCAGGTGATCCATGGGGGAGCGGCGATGGTAGAGCACGCCCATGGAAAACACCGTGTCAAAGCCGCGTAATTCTCCGGGAATATCTTCGGCCGCGACAGGTAGTACGTCCACCGGCACCGGGCCAATAAAATGTTTGAGGGCATAAAACTGGTGCACATAGCGGGGCGACGGATCAATGCCGATCACCCGCTGTGCGCCACAACCGTACATACGCCAGCAGTGATAACCGTTGCCACAGCCTACGTCCAGTACCAGGCGGTTTTCCAGGGGAGCCAGATGCGCTTGCAAGCGCTCCCATTTCCAGTCGGACCGCCATTCCGTATCAATGGTCAAGCCAAACAGCTCAATCGGACCTTTGCGCCAGGGATGCAGTTGCAGCAACAGGTCGCGAAGCTGCTGTAGCTGGGCTGGAGAGCAATCGTCCGCGCAGCCGATGCGCACCCCGTCGCGCAGCTCAACGGACGACGGGGCTAACGCAGGTAATTGCGCCAGTACCTTTTGCCAGTCGGGCAAATCCCCCCAACGGGCCGGGTCGAGGCCGCGCTCGATTTGCGCGGGCAGTAGTTGTGCCCAACGGGACAGGGGCCCCGTTTGTAACGCGGTGATTAACGGCTGGTAATCAATCATTTGATCGCCAGCAGGGAGGCGAAGTTGAAGCACTGAAACCACACATCGATTTTTTCAAACCCCAGGCCACGTAAACGCTGTGCGTGGGTAGTGAGTGTTTCCGGCACCAGCACATCTTCCAGGGCGGAGCGTTTCTGACTGATTTCCAGTTCGCTGTAACCGTTGGCGCGCTTGAAGGTGTGGTGCAGTTCGATCATCAGGGCGTCGAGATCGGCATCCGGGAAGGCGATTTTCTCCGATAAAACCAGTACGCCACCGGGTAATAAACCCTGGTAAATACGCCGTAGTAACTCTGCGCGATCTGCTACCGGCAGAAATTGCAGGGTGAAATTCAGCACCACCATGGACGCCCGTTCGATAGCCACATCGCGAATATCCCCACACACAAAATCAACCGCTACCGGTGCGACATCGCTGGCAATAACTTCACGACAGCGTTCAATCATGGCTGGTGCATTGTCGAGGGCGATAATGTGGCAGTCGGCAACTGTTATCTTATGGCGCATCGCGATGGTCGAAGCACCCAGAGAACAGCCGAGGTCGTAACAAAAACTGTGGGGCTGTGCGTAGCGTTCCGCCAGGGTGCCGGTCATGGCGACGATGGTTTCGTAGCCCGGTACCGAGCGCTTGATCATATCTGGAAATACGCGAGCCACCGCGGCGTCAAAGCGAAATCCGGCGATGGCGGCGAGGGGGCTGGAAAAAAGATCGTCGTGGTCGCTCATAGGATCACCTGGCCGCAACAGGGGTTACAGTATGGCGTCGGGGCTGACTAACAGGGCGGCCAGTGCGGGGCGCACGTCCTCGGGAATGGGTGTGGATCTCTGGGTTTGCATATCCAGGTAGACCATCACGCTGCGGGCGCGGGCGACCATTTTATCGCCCTGCCAGATTTGCTGATAAAAAATAAAGGAACGGGTGTTGATTTTTTCGACGCCGGATCGCACGGTTGTTTCCGGGCGATAGAAAGTCTGTTCCAGATAGTCGATTTCAATGCGCGCGATCATCACCGGCCAGTACGGCATGCCGTGGGGCGGATTGTTGTCGAGAAACACTTCGGTTCTGCCCTGTTCAAACCAGACCGGCAACACCGTGTTGTTGATGTGCCCCCGCGCATCGGTTTCGCAAAAACGGGGTTTGATCGTTATTTCGTGCACTACTGGCTCCCAGCGTTAACGGTTGGCTGTTATGGCGTCACTCTTTACAGGGCATAGACCTGCAACTGAAGATGAGCAAGATCTGCCACCCGATCCGGGTGGGTGATGACGGCGGTGCTGGCCCGGTCATCGCGCAGATAGGTGCGCGCCACCCGTTGCAGATCCTCCAGGGTGACCTCGGTGACCCGTTTACGAAACTGCTCCCGCATGGCGCGGGTGCGACCAGACAGCTCGGCGTGGAAAGTCTGTTTGGCTTCGCCGGCGGGGGATCCGGGTTTGTCGATCCCCGAAATGACCCCCAGTATCGCTTCTTCGACCTGCTGCCACGGGTGCTTTTCGTTGTGTAACCAGTCCAGGGATTGTGCAAAGTCCCGCAGGGTTTCCTCCAGCCGGGGATCGCGATAGGAAAAAAACCGGAACGCGCCGATGCCATTGTCCTGCCCCGCGCCACCGCCGTAGGCCCCACCCTGCTCGCGAATGGCGCGGTGCAGGTAGCCATTGCGCAAAAAGCCGCCGAGCACGTTGAGTGGTGCGGCGTCGACATGATCCATCGGCACTGTGGCGTAGGCCCGTGCGCAAAAATTCACCTGGGTATTGGTTTTCCACAGTTGCGCGACCTGCTGTGGGTCCTGGCTTAAGCTGAATACCGGGCCCTGTGTGTTGCTAGTTTGGGATACGGTGCTCAGGATCGCCGCCTCACAGGCTGTCAGATGTTCCTGTTCGGCCACCAGCAAACATTGTCGGGACATGCCCAGCACCGCCTGGTGAATCTCGTGCAGGGACTGGGCCATACGTTCCAGCTCGGCGCTGTTAGTGAGACTGGTGTCGAGTTGTTTGAGCAGGCGAATGCCCTCCAGCCCGCCCCAGCGGTGGCTGAGCATGGCGCCTGGTCCGACGCCGCTGGCGGCGGCACTCATGGCCAGTTGGTGTCCGCTGCCGGTCACGCTCATTTCCCGGCGGGCGCGGGTTTGTGCCACCAGTTCGCGCAGGCGGGGCAGTTCGTCGAAACGCACCGCGCTCAAGGTTTGCGCCATTAACTCGGTCAACGCCGGTTGATGATCGACCAGGCCCCTGCCGGATAACACCAGGTGAGCGTCGACGCTGCTGGCACTGTCCGGTGCGCTGCGGGCACTGGCGTAGGCGGTTAGTCCACCGCTGACCTGGGATTGCCAAAGCTGAGTGGCGAGATAGTCGCGCTGTCCGACACCGAGTTCCGTCAGGCACGTGGTATAGATCGGCAATAGATCGAGTTGCGCGGGGCTCAGGGCAGGCAGGGGCAGAATCAGTTGCTGGTAGACAAGACCGTTGGTGCCGACGCCATAGCGCGTCACCCGCAGTGGTGTTTCGGAAACGCCTTCGGGAGCCACGTAAGCCATGGTGGCAGAGACATCTTGCAGACCAACTTTGGGCAGAATGGACTCGTCATCGCGGCGCGTCTGGCGTTCTGCCAGCTGTGTGGCGCGCTCAATGATGGCCTGCGTTTGTTGTTCGCTGAGCGCCTCTTTAATGGCGGCCAGATGATTGGTCTCGGCTGCTTCCCGACGCTCATTCAACTCTTTATCCGGACGCAGGGTCAGGCGCACTCGGTGGGGGTTATTCACCAGCAGGTCCCGGGCGAGGTGTTTGATGAAATCCGGATCCTTGATCTGTTCCCGCAGTTCCGCCAGTACCGGTTCCAGGTCGAGGGCCGCCACCGGATCGCCCCGATGGGTGGCGTTTGTGAGTGCGCTCAAAATCAGTTGCAGGCCGTAGGGGTAGCCGTCGCCGCCAATTTCCCGCTGCTGAAGTTCGAGCTGATGCAGGGCCGCTTGCACCTGTTCCAGGGGCACGCCCTGTGCGGCGACATCCTGCACAACAGCGAGCACCAGCGCTTCCACCGCTTCGGCCTGCTCGGGTTCACTACCCTCGATGCCGCACACGAAGCACATTTCTTTCTGGGAATCGTCGAGGCCGCAGAGGGGCGAGGGCGAGGAGCCAAGCTCGGTGGTTTCCAGTGCCTTGAGCAGTGGTGACGCGCTGTGGTCGAGCAGCACGCTGTTGAGCAAATGCGCCTGCATCTGGGAGCGCAGGTCGGTAACCTTGCCCAACAGCCAGGCGACCACGATGTGGGTTTTGCGCTTGCCGTCCTCGTCCTCATTCAGTGGGTAGGAGTGCTCGACCCGCACGGGGGCGAAGTAACGCTTCTCGTCGGGCACGGCGATGGTTTCATCGAGAAAGTCAAAACGGTTCAGTACCCGCGCCTGAAATTTTGCCTGGTGTTCCTGCGCGGGAATGTCGCCGAAGGTCATAAAAATAGCGTTGCTCGGATGGTAATGGGTTTTGTAAAAATGCAGGAGTTGCTGATAAGTCAAATCGGGAATGCATTGCGGGTCGCCACCGCTGTTGTGGTGGTAGGTGGTGGTTGGATACAGGTAGCTACACAGGGTGTGCCACAGGGTCGACGCAATCGAACTCATTGCGCCCTTCATTTCGTTATACACGACGCCCTTGTAAACGAGCGGCGTCGCGGGATTGCTGGGCTCGGCAAATTCGAGTCGATGGCCCTCCTGGGCAAAATCCAGTTCGTCGAGCCGCGAAAAGAACACCGCGTCCAGGTACACGTCGAGCAGATTGTCAAAATCCTTGCGGTTCTGGCTGGCGAAGGGGTAGGCGGTCCAGTCGGAACTTGTGAAGGCGTTCATGAATGTATTCAGGGAGCGCCGAATCATCATAAAAAATGGATCGCGCACCGGGTATTTTTCGCTGCCGCACAGGGCGGTGTGTTCGAGAATATGGGCCACACCCCGGGAATCTTCCGGCACCGTGCGCAGCGCTACCAGAAAGACATTTTCGGGATGGTCTGCGGCGATATGGATGTGCTGGGCGCCAGTGCCGGTGTGCCGATACTCTTCGACCTCCAGCTTCAGGGAAGGGATCGCCTGGCGTCGCAGGAGTACGAACGGGGGGTGCCTCGGAGCATTCACGATGTCATACCTGTAGAAGATGCAAGGCGGGTATTTTACCTGTCGTGGCGGCCGTGGCCACCGTTTGTCGCGACTAATTTGCGCGGCCAACTTTCATGCGCGCTAGAGCGGCAGGCGAATCTGTTCGTCCCGCTTCATAAATGCCTGCAAATTGGCTGGACGATAATCGGTACTGTTTAAAAACCGTTGCTCCGCGCTGGTGTGCAGGGTTTCGTCGTGATTGGTGACGCCAATGGCGCGCAGTTCAGCACTGCGGCCGCGCAAGCCGCCGACAGAAGAATTGTGCACCCTGAGGGCTGGGTCGGCCGCGCCGAGAGACGCGTAGATCCCGTCGAGGTAAAGAGGGTCCAACATTAATCCACAGGCGGTGGCCTTTTCGGTCATCCAGCGAAGGGTGAGGGCGGCCAGCGCGCTTCGTCGGTGTCCACCACCAATATCATGGTGATCGCCCGCAAACCAGCATTGTTCCGTGCGCGTACGCCCCGGGCGGGTGTGCCAGATGGCCGGTAACAGGGGAGCGCCGCGCTGGTCGATGGCCAGCGCCTGGTAGGCGTTGTCGACAATGCCGCTCAGGGTAGCATCGTGAAATCCGTGACGCTCGCCGCTGTCCCCGGTCGCCAGTCCCGTGGGGATACCTCGGGGCCCCAATGTGTCCCACACCCCGAGAAATTTAACCCGTACCGCCTGGCAGTGCGGGCCGCGGAAATGTATGGCGTTGTCGGCATCCGCGCCCCACAGGGTGCGGTAAATATGGTAGGCGGCGGGGATCAATTCCCCATGCTCTTTGCGCAGTAACCAGGCGTTGCGCAACAAGCCGATACAACTGCGTGCGACATAGGCGCCACGGCCGACACCAAAAAAATAAATTTCATCGCCGGCCACATAGTTGTGCACCAAAAACCGGTAACTGTGGAGAATTGCCCTGTCCAGCAGCGTCCGGATTACTGGCGGGCCGGGGGACCCGGTCGGCAGATGATCGCAACCCGTGTAAAAAACAATCTGCGCAATGTGGTCGGGTGTGCTGGGCAATAACCCGCGCGCCATATGTGCGGCATGGGTGGGGTAGCGAGCTCGCGCAGCGTCCCAGCTTCCGTCGCAGCAGATAATCAATCGTTTCATGCCAGGCGTTCCGTTCGGGCTAACCACACAGCCGTGGTCGTTAAACAGGGAGTTGTCCGCGCCACGGCCAGTGTACCCCAACCGGGCCGCCGAAGGTCCACCCGGGGGCGAGGCGAGGGCGGGCGCGAGAAAACCACGCCGTGGGAGTTTGCGGGGTTGGAGATAAGGGGGAAAGACCGCATAATCCTGCACCATAAGCGCCGTGCACCCTGGTGCGCGGTTGACAGCGGCAGGTATCGGCCAGTGACGAAGGGGGAGTTATGCAGCGCGTAATGATCGCAGGAACGGGCATGACCCGTTTTGGCAAACACCTGGACGCAACTCTGCGTAGCCTGACTGTCGAGGCATTGGAGGGGGCGCTGCGGGACGCGGGCATTAGTGCCCATCAGGTGGATACCGTCTTTTTTGGCAATGCCGCGGCGGGGTTGCTAACCGGGCAGGAAATGATCCCCGGGCAGGTGGCGCTGCGGGAAACTTTGCTCATGGGTAAGCCGATTATCAATGTGGAAAACGCCTGTGCTTCCGCGTCAACTGCCGCGCATTTGGCGTGGTTGTCGGTGGCATCCGGACAGTCCGAGGTGGCGCTGGCGATTGGCGCGGAAAAAATGACCAATAAAGATAAAAGTGTGCCGTTTAAAGCGTTAATTTCTGCCATGGATCTGGAGCAAATCAAGGCGGAAACCGGGTCGGACGATCCATTGACGGCGGGTAGTGCGCCGGGCCGCTCCGGGTTTATGGATGTCTATGCTGGCAAAGCCAGAGATTATATGGCGCAAACGG
>JBFJMM010000027.1:0-14720 GCA_041633885.1 Porticoccaceae bacterium | reverse complement strand
GCTCGGGTTTAACGTCACCAACGCCGGGGAGGCCCGTATTCAGGGTGTCGAGGCAGACGGCCGCTGGTTACTCACGGATCGCTTGACCCTGTCTGGGTCCATGGCTTATCTAGATTTTAACTTTGAAGACTTTCCCAATAGCCAGTGTTACTTCGGCGAACACCTGCTGGAACCGCAGAGAGTAGTTGGTGGAGGGTTATGTGACGCCAGCGGCACCCGTCGGGAATATACCCCCGAGTGGCGCGGCAGTGTAGCGCTCGATTATGTTCAGCCGCTCACCTCTGGCCTGAACTTGAGGGCAACGGTGGACGCGAATTACACCGATGATTACCTGTGGAACGCAACCCTCGATCCGCGTAACGAGCAGGAGGCCCATACTATTGTGAATGCGCGCCTGGCGTTGGCGGATGCAGCTGATAAATGGGAGCTGGCCCTGATTGGCCGTAATCTTACCGACAAAACAGTTGTGAACTACGGCGGCAACACGCCCCTGGCAGGTCCGCTGACCGGAGGTACGGGCAATTCCTACTATCAGTTTGTTGGTCGGGATAAATCTGTGGCATTGCAGTTAACCTATCGCTTCTAGCGGTAGCGGCGGTGCTGGTGGACTAATTAGTTTGTTGCATCGGGAGAGGTGTGTAACATTAAGCAGTACAGGGTTGTTGACTGTACTGCTTTTTGTTTAATGGTTGCCGAACGGATTACATCATTTGACTTAGTTATTGCGCGTCCATCGATTGCCCGGTAACACCGCGGCTGTCAGGTCCCATCAGGTATAAATAGACCTGCATAATCTGCTCGGGTGTTTTTAAGGTGCTCGGATTTTCCGCGGGAAACGCGGTGGCCCGCATCCGTGTCCGCGTGGCACCGGGGTTAATGCAGTTGACCCGAATGGAGGTGGTATCTTCCAGCTCGTTGGCCAAAACCTGGGTTAATCCTTCGGTTGCGAACTTGGATACCGCGTAGGCGCCCCAGTAAGGTTTACCGACTCGTCCAACGCCAGATGAGGTAAACACGATGGATCCATCCTTTGATTTTTCGAGCAAGCCCAGTAAGCTTTTAGTCATCATAAACTGTGCAGTCACGTTGACCTGCATGACCTTTTGCCAGGCGGTGAGCGAGTAGTTGGCGATGGGGGTGCGCTGACCCAGCTCCCCGGCGTTGTGCAACAGGCCATCCAGGCGTGCGAACGTTGTTTCTATATTAGCGGCCATATCCGCGTAGTCCTGTTCGCTGGCGCCAGCCAGGCAAATAGGGTAAATCGCTGGCTGAGCATATCCGGCACCACAAATTTCGTCGTACACCTGTTCCAGTTTGGCCACTGTTCTGCCAGCCAGTATCACCGTCGCACCGTGTGCGGCGAAGCTGATTGCCGCGGCGCGGCCGATACCGTCCCCAGCACCGGTCACCAGAATAATCCGGTCGGCCAGCAGGTCGGCGGGGGGGCTGTACTCAGTCAAATGTTCAATACTCACCATGGAGTCCTTTTGGTATTCGGGTCTGGTGCTCTAAAAAAGCAGTGACGCCAGCTGCTGCGGCCTGTGTATCAGGTAATGGGCGCCCCAGTTGACAGGGTCGTCGTCGGTGCCGATATACCCATAGGCTGCGGCAATGGTGGTGGCACCGGCGCTGATGCCCGACTCGATATCCCGGCGATGATCGCCGATGTAGATAGTTGCTGTTGGCGCAACGCCGAGTTGCTCACAGGCGAGTATGATCGGTTCCGGATGCGGCTTGGCGTTGACCACGTGCTCAGGGCAAATCACCACCGCAGGTGGCGGCACCAGCGCCAGGTCCCGCAGAATGGCGCTGGTATACAGGAACGGTTTATTGGTGACGATGCCCCACGGAATTGTCAGCGCACCAAGACGAGCTAATACGTCCAGTAGACTGGGATAGGGGCGGGTCTGTTGCGATAAATATTGGTGATAAAGTTCCAGAAATTCGGCGCGCAATTGCGCAAACCCGGGACTATCCGCGGCACACTCAAACGCATCGGCAAGTAATGCGGCGGCGCCGTCGCTCACCAGCGCGCGTATTCGACTGTCGGGCAGGGCCGCGCGGGATCTGCTCACGAGGAGCTTATTGAGAGCGGTGGAAAAATCCGGCGCGGTATCCAGCAGTGTACCGTCGAGATCAAACAATACCGCTTGATATTGGCTAATTAGCATATCTATTCAGGGCGACGTGCGTGCACCAGATAGTTGACGCTAACGTCCCGCTCATCCAGGCGGTAGTTCTGAGTCAGGGGGTTGTAGAGCAAACCGGTCATGCGTTGCAGCTCGAGTTGGGCCGCGCGAATATCGCCGGCCAGTTCTGCCGGACGGATAAAGCGTGCGTAATCGTGGGTGCCCCTGGGTAACAGCCCCAGTACATATTCCGCACCGATGATAGCAAAGAGATAGGCTTTGGGGTTGCGGTTGATGGTAGAGAAATACAGGTGTCCGCCGGGCTTTACCAGTTTCCCGCAGGCCGCTATGACGGACGCCGGCTGGGGTACGTGCTCCAGCATTTCCAGGCAGGTAACGATATCAAATTCACCGGGGTGTTGCGCTGCCATGTCCTCCGCCGTGGTCTGAAGATAGTCGACTGAAACGCCAGTCTCCAGACTGTGCAGGCGCGCCACCGCCAATGGCGCCGCCCCCATATCGATACCGGTCACCTGGGCACCCCGTTGCGCCAGTGCTTCGCACAGAATGCCGCCGCCGCAGCCGACATCCAGGACCCGCTGTTGGGCCACCGGAGAATGGCGATCGATCCAGTTACAGCGCAACGGGTTGATGGCGTGGAGCGGCTTGAACTCACTTTGTGTATCCCACCAGCGTGCCGCCAGCGCTTCAAATTTGGCAATTTCCCGCTCGTCGATATTGGCCTGGCTCATGATACTGATCCGTTGGTTTGCACAGTTCCAGCAATACGCCGCTGCCAATGCCTGGCACGGGCCAGAATATCCTTTTCGTCGAGGGTGGTAAGGTTGCGCCGTTCGAGCAGGGATACGCCGTTCACCCAGGCATGGCTAACCCGTTGCCCCGCGTCCGTATACACCAGTTGTGAGAGTGGATTGTACACGGGTGCCGCTTCAATTGTGGCCATATCGACGGCGATCAGATCCGCTTTTTTGCCAACTTCGATACTGCCGATGTCTTTCTCCAGGTCGAGCACGCGAGCGCCTTCGATGGTGGCCATGCGCAGCATTTGATGGGCGTTGAGAACGGTGGGATCGTTGGCGTCGCCCTTGGCTAGCAGCGCGGCGGTGCGCAATTCCTGAAACAAATTAAGACTATTGTTGCTGGCGGCGCTGTCGGTGCCAATGGCGATGGTAATGCCGGCGTTGATCAGTCGCTGCACGGGACAGTAGCCACTGGCCAGTTTGAGATTCGACTGGGGGCAATGAACGACGCTGGCGCCTGTGTCCCGCAGGTGTCGCAGGTCCCCATCGGATAACTGGGTCATATGGACACACTGGGTTTGGGAAGTTAGCAAGCCCAGTTTGCGCAGCCGGTCGATGGGCCGAATTCCATATTGCGCGACGGAATCAGCAATTTCCTGCGGGGTTTCGTGTAGATGAATATGAATGGACGCGTCCAGTTCGCTTGCCAGTAAAGCAATTTTCTGCATCCCCTGGTCGTCGAGGGTATAGGGCGCGTGGGGACCGAAAATAATTCGGGTTAACCCGCTGTCGCGATAATCATCCCGGACCGCCAGTCCATGGTGTATATACTCCTCTGCACTGCGCGCCCAGGCGGAAGGGAAGTCGAGCACTGGAAAGGCAATTTGGCTACGCATGCCAGCACGATTTGCCGCCGCAGCTATTTCGTCGGGGAAAAAATACATGTCCGCAAAACAGGTAGTGCCGCTGCGCAGCATCTCGGCCATGGCCAGTTCCGTGCCGTCGCGCACAAACTCCGCGCTTACCCAGCGCTGTTCGGCAGGCCAGATATGCTCGTTTAGCCACTGGGTTAGTGGCAGATCATCGGCGAGGCCGCGCAACAACGCCATGGCTGCGTGACCGTGGGCGTTGACCAGTCCGGGCATCAGGATACTGTCGTCTAGTCGCACATGCTTGCCGGTGGCATAAACAGAGAGTGCTTCGGTGGTAGGTAACACCGCCACAATAGTGCCGTCGGCGATCACGACACTGCAATCGGGAAACAGGGTGTCGGCGGGAATAACAGGTACAATCCAGCTTGCCGAAATAATCAGGTCAACGGTTTTTTTTGGCATGTACACTCCTTGCAGAGGCGCAGTATAGCGGATTTGCATGCCGTTTTTTGGAGCGGGTTGTAGCACGTATTTGCTCCCTCAGCTGTGCTACAATGCGGCGCTTTAATTCATCTCTCAGGTGGCCCACGTTCGCTGTTCAGCAGGTCTTGCGAATGGAGTCCGCCGCCAACCAGAAATTCGGGGATAGCACTGTAGTATGGGTGAAATAGCGAGAGAAATCGTACCAGTCAATATCGAGGATGAACTCAAACAATCCTACCTCGACTACGCCATGAGCGTAATCGTCGGCCGGGCACTGCCCGACGTGCGTGACGGACTTAAACCCGTCCATCGCAGGGTACTGTTTGCGATGAGCGAGCTCAAAAACGACTGGAACAAAACCTACAAAAAATCTGCCCGTGTGGTGGGGGACGTGATTGGTAAATATCACCCCCACGGGGATTCCGCGGTCTACGACACGATAGTGCGTATGGCGCAACCGTTCGCACTGCGCTACATGCTGGTGGATGGTCAGGGCAACTTTGGTTCTATCGATGGGGATTCCGCGGCCGCCATGCGCTACACGGAAATCCGCATGGCCAAAATCGCCCATGAGCTACTTGCCGATCTGGACAAGGATACGGTCGATTTTGTACCTAATTACGACGGCAACGAGCAGATCCCCGCCGTGCTGCCGACCCGGATTCCCAACCTGTTGATCAACGGTTCGTCGGGAATTGCGGTGGGCATGGCAACCAATATGCCACCCCATAATTTACGGGAGGTGATCAACGGCTGTTTAGCGCTTATCAAGAATCCGGATATCGATATTGACGAATTGATGCAGCATATTCCTGGTCCCGATTTTCCCACAGCAGCCATAATCAATGGTCGTGCGGGCATTGTGCAGGCGTACCGCACTGGTCGGGGTCGAATCCTTATCCGCGCCCGTGCGGCCATAGAAACGGACGAAAAAACCGGCCGCGAAACGATTATTATCACCGAGATACCTTATCAGTTGAACAAGGCGCGGGTCATAGAACGCATCGCGGAATTGGTCAAGGAAAAGAAAATTGAAGGTATTTCGGAGTTGCGCGATGAGTCGGACAAAGACGGGCTGCGCATCGTTATTGAATTAAAGCGCGGTGAGGTCGCTGAAGTGCTGCTGAACAATCTCTACGCGCAGACACAACTTCAGAATGTCTACGGCATCAACGCGGTGGCACTGGTGGATGGTCAGCCGCGCACCCTTAATCTCAAGCAAATACTCGAGGCGTTTATTGGCCACCGCCGCGAGGTGGTAACCCGGCGTACATTATTTTTATTGCGTAAGGCCAGAGAGCGCGGACATATTCTCGAAGGGCTGGCGGTTGCCATTGCGAATATCGATCGTGTGATTGAACTGATTAAAGCGTCCGCCAGCCCGGCCGAAGCGCGCGATAGTTTGCGTAGTGAACGCTGGGATCCAACTGACGTGATGACCTTTCTGGATAGAGCCGGCAGCGATATCAGTCGACCGGAAGATCTCGAGGCGGGATGTGGCCTGCAGGATGGTAAATATCGCCTTTCCGATGCGCAGAGCCAGGCCATTCTGGAGTTGCGCCTGCACCGCCTGACAGGGATGGAACACGAAAAACTGCTGAACGAATACGAGCAAAAATTGACTGAAATCAGTGAATATCTCGGGATTCTTGGCAGTCCGGAACGTCTGATGGAGGTGATCCGGGAAGAACTTGTTGAAATTAATGAAGAGTTTGGCGACCAACGTCGCACGGAAATCATTGAATCCCTCGACGACCTGACCACGGCGGATCTCATTCCCGAAGAGGACCGCGTGGTGACTGTTTCCCACGGTGGTTACGCTAAAACTCAACCCCTCAGCGATTACCAGGCTCAGCGGCGCGGCGGCATGGGCAAGAGCGCGACCGCCGTGAAAGATGAAGATTTTGTCGAACATTTGCTGATTGCAAATACCCATACCACCATTTTGTGCTTCAGTGATGCGGGTAAGGTGTACTGGCTGAAGGTGTACCAGATACCGGTCGCCAGTCGCAACGCGCGCGGACGACCCATGGTAAATCTACTGCCGTTGAGCGATGGGGAGAGAATCACCGCCATTTTACCGGTCAAGGAATATCGAGATGATCAGTACGTGTTTATGGCTACCGCCAATGGCACGGTTAAAAAGACGCAACTGAGTTCGTTCGCCAAGCCCCGTTCTGTGGGCTTACGGGCGCTGGACCTGGAGGAGGGTGATCGCCTGATTGGTACGGCATTGACCGACGGAGAACGCCAGGTGATGCTGTTTTGCAGCAACGGCAAGGTAACCCGTTTCAGTGAAGATGCGGTGCGCCCCATGGGCCGCTCGGCCAAAGGCGTACGCGGTATAAAAGTGCCGACCGGGGAGGAGATGATTTCGCTGATCATTCCCGAGGGCAGCGACAGTACCATTCTGACGGTGACCGCCAAAGGTTATGGCAAACGAACTGAGTTAAGCGAATTTCCCGTATATAATCGCGGCGGCCAGGGCGTGATTGCGATGCGCACATCCGCGCGCAACGGCGAACTGGTGGCAGCCGTACAGGTGTCAGGTAGCGACGAAATAGTGTTGATCTCCGATCAGGGGACACTGGTTCGAACCCGCGTGCAGGAGATATCCACCCTTGGGCGAAGTACTCAGGGCGTGCGGGTGATCCGGTGGAAGGAAGAGGAAACACTGGTTGGTGTCGCCCGCATTCAGGACGAGCAGGACGATGGCGAAAAAAACGAAGAGGATTGAGCCGGGCATGAGTAAGGACGGGGATAAGCTGCTCGCGCTACGCGTCCAGATCGATGCGATAGATGCGCAACTATTGACTCTGATCAATAATCGCGCCCGCTGCGCACAGGCGGTTGCAGCGGTAAAAACGCAAAATGGCGAAGAATCTTACTATCGCCCCGAGCGCGAGGCGCAGGTATTGCGCAGGGTGATGGCGCAAAATGAAGGGCCTTTGGATTCCGAGGAGATGGCACGCCTGTTCCGGGAAATTATGTCGGCCTGTCTGGCGCTGGAGAAACCGGTCAGGGTGGCGTTTTTGGGGCCCGAGGGCACCTTCACCCAGGAAGCGGCGCTAAAACACTTTGGGCATGCGGCGGTCAGTGCACCGTTAACCGCGATTGATGAAGTTTTTCGCGAAGTCGCTGCCGGGGCCGCCAATTATGGGGTCGTACCCATTGAAAACTCGACCGAGGGTGTCATTAACCACACGCTCGATAGCTTTCTCGAGTCCTCGCTGAAAATTTGTGGCGAAGTGGAGTTGCGTATTCATCATCATTTTTTAATCGGTGCCAATACTCGCGAAGAACACATTACCCGCGTGTACTCCCACTCCCAGTCGCTGGCCCAATGCCGCAAATGGCTGGATGCCAATTACCCGAAGATAGAGCGGGTTCCGGTCAGTAGTAACGCCGAAGCGGCGCGCAGAGTGGCGGGGGAGTGGAATTCTGCGGCAATTGCCGGAGATATGGCCGTACAACTTTACGGCCTGACAAAACTACGGGAAAAAATTGAAGATTATCCGGATAATTCCACGCGCTTTCTGGTGATTGGCAAGGATGAGGTGCCCCCCAGTGGGGACGACAAATCGTCCATTATGGTCTCGGTTCGCAATGAACCTGGCGCATTGCATGCCCTGCTGGAACCATTTCGAACCTATGCGGTTGATTTGACTCGGGTCGAGACCAGGCCGTCCCGCGCGGGCAAATGGAATTATGTGTTTTTTATTGATTTTGTCGGTCACCGGAGTGACGAAAATATAGGGAAAGCCCTCGACGCAGTGCGAGCCCAGGTGGCTGAACTGCGGTGGTTAGGCTCCTATCCGCGCGCTGTCCTCTGATCTTTAGCAATGTAACCTGATAATGGTGGTGGTTTGAACTCACATCCAGCTGCGCCTCGCCTGCTGATAGTCGGCGTGGGATTGATCGGCGGTAGTCTAGCGCGCGCCGCGCGCGTGCGGGGCCTGTTTCGCGAAGTGATCGGCGTCTCCCGCAGTGCCGCTACGCTGGCCCAGGCGTTGTCCATGGGCGTGGTCGATCGTGTCGAAGAAAATTTGAGTATCGCTGCGCGGGAACTGGGTGCTGGCGATATAGTCGTAATCTGCGTACCGACTTTAAGTGTCGCTGGAATTCTGAAACAGCTGTCGCAGTGCCTGGCTTCAAGTGTCACCATCACCGATGTGGCAAGTGTCAAGGGCAGTGTGCTGTCGGCGGCGCACAGTGCTTACGGGTTTGTTCCTCCGCAACTGGTGCCGGGGCACCCTGTTGCGGGATCGGAACAAAGCGGCGTGGCAGCGGCGCGTGCCGATTTGTTTGTGGATCACCAGGTGATTCTCACCCCTCACGCCGATGGTGAAGCAACCCATCTGCAGCGGGTGCGTAAACTGTGGGAGCAGGTCGGTGCAATCGTCAGTGAGATGTCCGTAGAGGAGCACGATGAAGTGCTGGCCGCCACCAGCCATCTGCCGCACATGCTGGCGTACACACTGGTGGATACCCTCTCCGATATGGATGAAAACCGCGAAATTTTTCGCTACGCTGCAGGAGGGTTTCGCGATTTTACGCGCATCGCCGGCAGCGATCCCACCATGTGGCACGATATTGCGTTGGCCAATCGCAGTGCGTTGCTGGATGTTCTGGCACGCCTGCAGTCGCGCCTGAGTGTGCTCAGCACGGCGATTAATGATGGCGACAGCGATTTTTTGTTGAACATGTTCAGCCGCGCCCGGGATGCGCGCCAGAAATTGCAGGGCATATCAAACACAACCCCGTCCGACACCGGTGAATGAGACGCCCATGAATAGTGAAAAAAAATCTTGAACGGTCGAACGGTTGACTACCGGGTACAGTGCGGTGGCACGCTGGCCGGTACGGTTCGCGTGCCCGGCGACAAGTCTATTTCCCATCGCTCGATCATGCTCGCCGCATTGGCCGAGGGCAACAGCGAAATATTTGGTTTTCTTGAAGGAGAAGACAGTCTTGCGACCTTGCAGGCCTTTCGCGCCATGGGCGTCAGGATCGAGGGTCCGGCGCAGGGGCATGTGGTAGTCCATGGGGTCGGACTGCGGGGTCTTAAAGCACCGCCGGGCGTGGTCGATCTGGGCAATTCTGGCACCTCTATCCGTTTGCTGGCCGGGTTGTTGGCAGGTCAGACGTTTGATGTCACGCTTACCGGCGACGAGTCCTTGTGTAAGCGACCGATGAACCGGGTGGCGGACCCATTGCGCCAGATGGGCGCCAAAATTGAGACCGGAACGGGCGGCGTCCCACCGCTGACCTTGAGAGGGGGGCAGACATTAAAGGGTATCGACTATCTCCTGCCTATCGCCAGCGCGCAGGTTAAATCCTGTTTATTACTCGCGGGGCTGTATGCGCTGGGTACGACCCGGATAGTGGAGCCCGCACCTACCCGGGATCACTCTGAAAGAATGCTGAGGGGTTTTGGTTATACAGTCACCTGCGAAGGTACGGCGGTGTCGCTGAAGGGCGGTGGCACCCTGTCCGCTACCACCGTGGATATTCCAGCTGACATATCCTCAGCGGCATTTTTCATGGTGGCGGCGACTATTGCGCCAGGCTCCGACATCACACTGCAGCATGTGGGCGTCAACCCCACACGCACCGGCGTGATCAATATTTTACGTATGATGGGCGCCCAGATTGAGGTCAATAACGAACGCCTGGCGGGCGGTGAGCCGGTCGCGGATATCCGGGTGCGGCATGCGCCATTGCAGGGCATTACCATTCCGCAGGATCAGGTACCTCTGGCAATCGATGAATTTCCGGTGTTATTTGTGGCCGCTGCCTGTGCTACCGGCACCACCGTGCTGAGTGGCGCTGCAGAGTTACGGGTCAAGGAAAGTGATCGCATACAGGCGATGGCCGATGGCTTGTCTACACTAGGGGTACAGTTGCAGACCCAGCCCGATGGGATAATTATTCACGGGGGTACACTGCGCGGCGGTGAACTGGATAGCAAGGGCGACCATCGCATTGCTATGGCTTTCGCTGTCGCCGCGTTAGGTTCCAGTGCCCCGATCAGGATCCGCAACTGCAATAATGTGGCCACTTCCTTTCCCGGGTTCGCGACCCTGTCCCGGCAATTGGGGTTGACGATTGAAGAGGAATATCGGTGACAGAAACGAAGGTTCCGGTGGTCACCATCGACGGGCCCAGCGGGTCTGGGAAAGGTACTGTCGGCCGTATGCTCGCCCGGGAGTTGGGTTATCAGTATCTCGACAGCGGCGCGTTGTATCGGCTGCTGGCGCTCGCCGCGCGCTGGCATAAGGTGGCGATTGAAAATGTGGAGGGTATTGCTGTATTGGCGGCACACATGGACGTTTCGTTCGACGCCAACGGCACTGGCGAACCGAAAATACGCCTGGAGGGTGAGGATGTCACCACCATGGTGCGTACTGAGGAAATGGGCGCGGCGGCTTCGGTGGTGGCGGCAATCCCGGCGGTCAGAAAAGCACTCCTGCGTCGCCAGCGATCCTTCATGCAGGCGCCGGGCCTGGTTGCCGATGGGCGCGATATGGGAACAGTGGTTTTTCCCGGTGCCGATGTCAAAATTTATCTTACAGCAAGCCCTGAAGTGCGGGCGCAAAGACGCTATAACCAGTTGATTGATAAGGGGGAAAATGTTAGCCTTGCCGCCCTCGTGGAGCAGGTGAGGGAGCGGGATGAGCGCGATGAGGGGCGGCAGGCATCGCCCCTGCGACCCGCGGACGACGCGTTAATACTCGACAGTTCTGAGCTAACCATAGAACAGGTATATGCCGAGGCCCTGCGCAAGGTAGAGTGTTTGCGCGGAAGGTAAGTAAAAAGGTGGGCAGGTAGTGATCATGTCAGTATCGCGCTATCTGTCTTTAATTAAATAACCCGCAATTCTGACGTTGTGGATACGGATGGCGACATCCGATTTTATTCGAAGGTATAGCCTAAATGAGTGAGAATTTTGCAGAGCTGTTTGAGGAAAGCTTAAAGACGGTTGAAATGGCGCCCGGATCAATTGTCACTGGCGTTGTTATCGATATTGATAAAGACTGGGTCACGGTACATGCAGGTCTAAAATCCGAGGGCATTATTGCCATCGAGGAATTTTACGACGAAAACGGTAATTGTAGTCTGCAAATCGGTGACGAAGTTCAGGTCGCGCTGGAAACTGTGGAGGATGGTTTCGGTGCGACGCGTCTGTCGCGAGAAAAGGCCCAACGCGCAGAGTCTTGGATTCATCTGGAAGCAGCGCAGAAGGCGGATAAGACCGTTACTGGAATAATTAGCGGCAAGGTGAAGGGCGGATTTACCGTCGATATAAACGGCCTGCGAGCGTTTCTGCCGGGCTCCCTGGTGGATGTGCGTCCCATGCGCGAAACCACTCACCTCGAAGACAAACCACTTGAATTTAAAGTTATCAAACTCGACCAGAAGCGCAACAACGTGGTCGTTTCGCGCCGCGCGGTGATGGAAGCAGTCAACACGGCGGAACGGGATGAGCTGTTAAGCTCCCTCGACGAGGGCGTGTCCCTTAAAGGCATCGTCAAGAATCTGACCGACTACGGTGCCTTTGTCGACCTGGGCGGCATTGACGGCCTGTTGCATATAACCGATATGTCCTGGAAGCGTGTGAAGCATCCCAGTGAAGTGGTTAATGTGGGCGACGAGATAGATGTAAAAGTGCTTAAGTTTGACCGCGAGCGCAATCGTGTTTCTCTGGGGCTTAAGCAGATGGGCGAAGATCCCTGGGTCGACATCAAAGGCCGCTATCCGGAAAACACCAAGGTTAAAGCGGTGGTTACCAATCTTACAGATTATGGCTGTTTTGCCGAGCTGGAAGATGGCGTAGAAGGTTTGGTACACGTTTCCGAAATGGACTGGACCAATAAAAATGTCCACCCTTCGAAAATTGTACAGGTTGGTGACGAAGTGGAAGTGATGATTCTGGATATTGATGAGGAACGACGCAGAATTTCTCTCGGAATCAAACAGTGTCACGCCAATCCATGGGACGAGTTTGGTAAAACCCACAGCAAGGGCGACAAAATCAAAGGCACCATCAAGTCGATTACTGATTTCGGCATATTCCTGGGGTTGGACGGCGCCATTGATGGTCTTGTGCACCTGTCCGATATTTCGTGGAACGAAACCGGTGAAGAGGCGGTACACAGCTACAAAAAAGGTGATGAGCTGGAGACCGTTATTCTTGCGATCGACACCGAAAGGGAGCGTATATCCCTGGGTATAAAACAGCTGCTCGACGATCCTTTTTCGCATTTTCTGGCGGAGTATGAAAAGGGTGGTCTGGTCAAGGGAGTTGTTAAGGAAGTTGACGCCAAGAGCGCTGTAATTACGTTAGCGGAGGGTGTGGAAGGCATACTTAAAGCGGGGGATATTTCCCGTGATAAAGTCGAAGACGCGCGCACCGCGCTTAAGGAAGGCGACGAGATTGAGGCGCGTGTGGTTGGTACCGACCGCAAGAACCGCGTGATTAATTTGTCGATCAAGGCGAAAGATATGGCGGAAGAAAAAGCAGCTGTCAAGGAGCACCGCAAACAGGAAGCTGATACTGTTTCGCCGACGACGATTGGTGACTTAATCAAGGCGCAGATGGAAGCTGGTGACAAGTAAGGGCTGCGTCGAATCCCTGTAATATTACGGTTTGTTGACTATGACCAAATCAGAGTTGATCGAAAAGATAGCGTCCCGACAGGATCAGTTGCAGGCCAAGGATGTGGAGATGGCGGTAAAAATGATTCTCGAGGAAATGACGAAGGCTTTGGTTAATAATAATCGTATTGAAATACGGGGATTTGGCAGCTTTTGTCTGCACTTTCGTGCGCCGCGCTTAGGACGAAATCCAAAGACAGGCGATACGGTAGAGCTTGCCGGAAAACACGTTCCCCATTTCAAGCCTGGCAAGGAGTTACGCGAACGTGTCAATGCGAGTATTCAGCGTAAAGCGAGCTGATATTGGCGACGGGAGCCCCTCGATAAACGGCAAAGATATTTTCTTTGCCGTTTTTTTTGGAGAAATGGATGCAGATATTTAAACGGGTGCTGTTACTGCTTATCCTGATTCTGTTTATTCTGTTGGGGATGTGGATTGTACAGGACAACTCCGGGTTAACCGCGTTTTCACTGTTTGGCTTTGCTCTCGGAGAGCAGCAGGTTGGTGTGCTGGTGTTATTTGC
This sequence comes from Porticoccaceae bacterium, assembly GCA_041633885.1. Classification (GTDB taxonomy): domain Bacteria; phylum Pseudomonadota; class Gammaproteobacteria; order Pseudomonadales; family Porticoccaceae; genus JBFJKD01. The sequence continues at coordinate 1,293 of JBFJMM010000027.1, read as the reverse complement.
TTTTTTGGGCGGCACAGTCGCTGGTCTGATGGCCAGCCTGATGCCACTACTCAGAAGCAAGTTAGCCCTGCGCCGTTGCAGAAAACAGTTGTTAGCCGCGCGTCTGGTGCTTAACAAGCGCGCCCAAAAAACTTCATCGCCGACGGTAAAATAAACGAGAGAAACAGTGTTTAACGAATGTAACAGGTGCACTCGAGGCAGAGTCCACGTCATTTTGAGACAAGCGGCGAGGGTGGCAGCACTGACGGAAGGGAGCTATGGCAGTTTCAACCCCTGAATCACGTGTTATCGTCGCCCTCGATTATGCCACCCGCCACGCGGCCGAAAACTTTGTCGAAAACATCTCACCGTGTTTGTGCAAACTAAAAATCGGTAAGGAGTTATTTACGGTCGCCGGGCCCGCACTGGTTACAAAGTTAGTCGACCGCGGCTTTGATGTGTTCCTCGATTTAAAATTTCACGATATTCCGCACACGGTGGCGCAGGCAGTGACAGCGGCGGCGGATCTTGGCGTATGGATGACCAACGTGCACGCGCTGGGCGGCTCGCGCATGATGGTGGCGGCACGGGACGCACTGGACCGACAGGGTGGCAACTGTGCCTTGATAGCGGTTACGGTGCTCACCAGCATGGCAGCAGAGGATCTCCGCGAACTGGGGATCGAGAAAGCACCCGAGATGCTGGTCGTGGATCTGGCCAGCCTGGCCCATCGTTGCGGGCTGGATGGGGTGGTCTGCTCGGCCCGGGAAACTACACAGATTACCCAGGCTCTGGGCGACTCATTTATCAAGGTTACCCCCGGTATCCGGCCAGCTACTTATGCAAGGAGCAACGATGATCAGCGCCGAATTATTACACCCGCCGCGGCTATTGCCGCCGGTAGCGATTATCTGGTCATCGGGCGGCCCATTACCGAGGCTCCCGACCCCGCTGCCGCTTTACTTGCCATCAGGGCGGAGATTGGCGATGATTAACGCGGCGGGGCAGGAGTCTCGCCTTTAATCTTCAACATGGAGTGTCTCAGGACACAGGGAGTTTAGCTATGAAATCGTTACCTTCGTTGGTTCGGCTGGTATGTCTGTTGGCGGTTCTCGGCGGCGGCGCTGTTGCCGCCACGGTAGTGAACGCGGTCGAAGAACAGACTGCCCAGCAGACGGTCAGTACCGTCGATATCAACACCGCGTCCGCCGAGCAATTGGCAACCGGCTTGACAGGGGTTGGCGAAACCCGTGCCGCCGCGATTGTCGAGTATCGCAAGGCCCACGGCCCCTTTACCAGCAAGGAACAGCTGCT
>JBFJMM010000026.1:0-15040 GCA_041633885.1 Porticoccaceae bacterium | reverse complement strand
GGTTACTGGTGATCAAGTTTTCAGGAGAAGTGACATGACTATTAGCAAAATATTACTGGTGGATGATTCCCCGGCCGACCTGCTCTATCTGCAGGGTGCCGTCGCAGGTGTCAACGCCAAAATCGTGACCGCAACCTCGGGCGCCGATGCCATTGATGTCGCTCGGGTGGAGCAACCGGATATTATCTTTATGGACATTATTATGGAGGATCTGGACGGCTACAGCGCGTGCCGCGAACTTAAGAAAGATCCCGCCACCAAAAATATCCCGGTTATCTTCGTTAGCACCAAAAACCAGCGCGCCGACCGGATGTGGGCCGAGCGTCAGGGCGGTAGCGGCTATATCGCCAAACCCTATACGGCGGATCATATCAAAGACGAAATCAAACGCTTTGCCTGATTTACCGCAGTTATACTCCTCCATACTCGGCGGCCTCAGGGCCGCCTTTTTTATGCCGGGTAATTTGTCTCTCGCTGGTCTTCTGGACGCGGCGCCGTGGACGACACGCTATCAAGCGCCTTCGGCGCGGATGGTAACCGCTATTTTTTCCGCGATTTCGCCATTGCGCCAAAAGTTAACCAGTCGTTCGATGAGGGAGGGTGTCAACAGTTGTCCGTTGCATACCAACAGGGTCCCGCGCCGTACATATACATCCTGAGCCACAGCCATCGCGGGCGTCAGCATATGTACCGGTAAGTTTTTCACCACACCTTGGGATTGGGGATTACTTAAATTGAAAATTACTTTAAGAATGCGCGCATCGTAATGGGACGCGTGCTTGTCGAGCTGGTCCAGAGCCTGGGCGTGATCCATGCCCGAACTTAAATAATTTTGGTAATCAAGGATCGGCTTCAGGACTCGCGCCCCCAGAGGGATATCCAGACCCTTGATATCGTCTTCGGGAAAGCCGGTTCCATCGAAATGTTTGTGCTGGTAACGCACCGCTTTAGCGATGGCTTCCATACGGGGAATTTTGCCAATAAGTTCTGCCGCGAGTTCGGGGTGGCGCCTAAACTGGGCAGTTTCTTTCGCTGTCAAAGGTTGCAACGAAGTGGCTTTTTGCACAATCTCCTCGGGCAGGGCAACGTAACCCAGCATGCTGAGCATGGCGATGCTCTCCATCTCCCACACATTGGCCAGTCCCAGGGCATTGGCACATTCCTTTATCTGATTTTTTAATTGGGTGGTTTTGCCAAACAGTTGTGGGTTGATGAGGGACAGAACCTCGGTCAGGGTTTCGATACTGCCCTTGAGAGTGTTTTCGAGTAAATCTTTTTCGGCGTTGATAAGATGAAACTGTTTGATCGCTACGTTCAAAGTGTTCTCGAGATTTTCCGGAGAACATGGCTTATTCAGAAATCGAAAAATATCCCCTTTGTTGACCGCATCGATAGCGGTTTGCTGATCCGCGTTGCCTGTCAGCATAACGCGCACCGTGTTGGGAGAAAGCTTTTTAGCGAATGTCAGTAACTGCACGCCGTTTATTTCCGGCATATGCATATCGGTAACCAGAACCGAGAACGGCCCCTGGGTTTTAATCACTTCAATCGCTTCCTGGGCCCCCAGGGCTGTGCTGATCGCAAACTTGCGTCGTAGTGTGCGCCGGTAAGCATCCAGAACGTTGGGCTCGTCGTCTACCAGTAAAACTTTGTCTTTCGTATTCACGGTGCAAGTTCCTCCATAAATGCCTGTCCAATTCGATTCCAGTCCTGCAGGTGGCCTTCGACGTTGAGCTGCTGGAGATAGCTGCGACTCAGGTAAGGGTTATCAAGGGGGTCGAGGTCGGGTTGCTGCAGGTGGTGATAAAGTGCGTTGGCAATGTGTACGGCGGTGAGGGGTGAGAACTCCCGCGCCGGGCTGCGCTCCGGTTGGTGGTGATAGGCCAGCGCTTCGATGATCGGGTTGGGCAGCGACCAGAGTCCCGCCAGGTAGCAACCAATTTCCGCGTGACTGGCGCCGAACACCTGGGTCTCGCACTCCCAGCTTTGCAGGTTTTCGGCATCATGCAGGGTTATGACCTTCTGGGATTCGTCCGGGAAACTGTTGGCCAGTACCAGCCGCCCGATATCGTGCAACATGCCGGCGAGCAGGGAGAGGTCACACAGTTTTTTGGGCATTTTTTCAAATTTGGCGATGCGACTGGCCAGATTACCCACGTGCTGACTGTGGGTGGTCAACTGCTGTAAATCCAGGCCACCACTGGTGCGCGATTCGTAGCTGCTAAACAGGTGTACCGATACCACCAGGCTTTTGATGGTGTCGATACCGAGCATCATCACCGCTTCGTGCAGTTCGGTGATGTGCCGGCGCACACCAAAAAATGCAGAGTTGACCAGCTGCAGTATCTTGGCGGTCATGGCGATATCGCCGGCGATAATCTCCGCGATAGAGGCCATTGAACCCTGTTCACTGGACGCCTCTTTAAGCACCTGATGGTACAGGGTGGGCAGACTGGGCAATGAACTTAATCCCGCTACCGTTTTTTGCAGCCCTTTATCCGACAGTAATGATCTCAGGCTGAGCGCCAGCTCCAGCGTTTCAACGAGGCTGGCCCCTTCTATGGGCTTGAGTAGAAACTGGTGCGCCACCTGGGCGCATTCGAGTTCGGTTTCCGTTTCAGCGTAGCCCGACAACGCCATGCGAATGGTATGTGGGTACTCCTGCTTGACGCGGGTTAACAGTTCTCCCCCTCCCATGCCGGGCATACGCATATCGCTGACAATAATGTCCACATCGTGGGTTTTCAGGAATTCCAGCGCTTCCTCGCCACCATTGGCAAAATTCAGATTCCAGGCACTGCGTTTGCCGCGCAACATGCGGCGATAGCCGCTCAGCACATTGGGTTCGTCATCCACAAAGATGATGGTGATAACGTCCGTTTGTTTAGCGGGATTAGCGCGTTCGGTGACGGTTTCCTGTGCGGCACACCGATCCGGCGAAGGAAATAATTTCTGTTCAGACATGGATAACTAGCCCCGATTGTTAAGGGTGTACAGCGGCGGTGTCCACGGGCTCAGGGACTGCGCTACGATAGTTGCGTTGCCGACCGGGAATGCGGGGTATGTCCTGTTACAGTCCATCGTCGTCGGCCATATCCGGCCCGATATCAAAGGTCAAAGTGAACGTGGTGCCGACGCCAACGGTACTGTCCACGTCCAGTTTGCCCCTGTGTCGTTCGGTAATACAGGCGTACGCCATGGCCAGTCCCTGCCCGGTGCCCTTGCCAGCAGCCTTGGTGGTAAAAAACTGGTTATAGATTTTGTCGATATTTTCCGCCGGGATGCCACAGCCGGTATCACTGATGGCGACGACAATATTGCCCATGTCCATACGGGAGGAAACGGTAATCGTCCCCTTTTCGGTCGACCCGTCCTGCTGGGTTTTTTCGTCGATGGCATGGGCCGCGTTGACGATCAGATTCAGGATCGTCTGGTTTATTTCCCCCGGATAACAGGGCAGGAGGGGCAAGTTGGGGCTGAGGTCGGCCACCATTTCAGCGATATACCGCCATTCGTTGCGCGCCACATTTATGGTGCTCTGGATTGCCTTGTTGATATCGACACTTTCTTTTTCCGTACCGCCGGGGTGGGAAAACTCTTTCATGGATTTAACGATGCTACTGATGCGTTCGGTACCCTCCAGGGACTGCTGGATGGCAGACAACGTGTCGGCGATAGTGTTTTCATAATCGATCTCTTCCCTGAAATTGCTAATTTGCTCGACGCTTGACTGCTGATCCGGGTGCGCAGCGGCGGTGTCGGCAAGCTCGCTGTACAGCGCGACCAGGTCGTTGACGTCCGCCATAACGTCTTTCAGGAAGTTCAGGTTGTCGCTGATAAACTGGGTGGGTGTATTGATTTCGTGGGCAATGCCGGCCGCGAGTTGACCAACGGCCTCCAGCTTGTGGGCCTGGCGCAGCTCCACTTCCATGGAGCGGTTGCGCTCCGCCATGTGTTTGTACTGGGTCACATCCGTGGAAAAACCACGTACCACCGTGCCCGCGCCATTGCGGTCGCGACCCGGAGAATAAATGGTGCGAATGTAGACGATCTCGTCGGCAGCATTGCGCATGCGGTATTCGATCTGGAAGTTGTCTTCTTCTTCGCTGAACTGACGATACTGTTGGCGCACAGCCTCGAGATCTTCGGGAACAATCTTACTGTCGATAAATCGGGGTGTCGATTTTACCTGATCCGGCGTATAACCGAGGATACGTTCCACCTGCGTACTCAAATACAGAATCTGGCCGCTGTCCGGATCCATCGTCCACAGGATGCCATCCAGGGAATTGACCAGCATCTGCAGGTCGCTCACCTGTGCGGTTAACGCCTGAATATTTTCGTCTCGTGCGGCGAGCTGGGCGAGTAGGGTGCTGTCCTGTTCAATCATGTTCGGCATATTCCTGGGGCACCGCTCGGCGGCGGTTGGATTTACGGGTAGCGCACCGATCTGCCGGGTAACCAGATACGTGCACAGGCCCCTGCTGCAAAGACAGACAGTGTCGGTACCCCTGTATCGGTTATTTGGCCGGGAACTTTAGGGACAGAACAGGCACGAGCGAAGCGGTGCCCGCGGCGGGGATAGGGGTTAGCGCTGAACCGGGAATGGTGGGCCCGCTGCGACGCAGTTACCCATAAAGCGTTGTCAGGTTGGCTCCGGGTAAACGGGTTACCAGATATCCCAGACCGGGCGGCAATTGTCCGGTAATAAACAGTGGCGGCCGAGATCCGCCCAGCTTTGGCCTGGTTTGTGAAAATCTGAACCGCAGGATGCGTGTAGACCTTTGTGGCTACAAAGTGCGCCCAGCTCCCGGGTGCGGGAAGCCGTCTGTCGCCCGGAGACCACCTCCAGGGCCTGGCCGCCTGCCGCTTGAAAGTCATCAATCAGACGCACCAATTTGCTGTGCGTGACGGCGTACTTGTCCGGATGGGCCAGTACTGCTACCCCGCCCGCATCCCTTATGCCCTGTACGATGTCGTCGAGCGGTAGCCAGGTGGAGGGGACATCGCCGGTTTTTCCGTTGCCAAGGTACTTGTTGAAAGCCTCGCTAAAGGTGCGCACCACGCCGTTGGCGACCAGCGCCTGGGCGAAATGTGGCCGCCCGATATTACCGAGTTCGGCTGCCTGGTTAGCCTGTTCAAACAGGTCCCCCAGCCCCCGTTTTGCCAGCCGCTCAGCGATGATTACGGCGCGCGCGCGGCGTGCCCGTTGCTGGGTTGCGATAATATGCCGCAGGCTGGCGCTGTCGGGATCGATATTCAGACCGACCACATGCACCCCGGTTGTGTGCCACTGGGCCGACAACTCAATGCCGGGAATCAGTTGCATAGGCCCCGCTTCCAGGCTGGACGCCTGCTGGTACCCAGCCAGGGTGTCGTGATCGGTAATGGCAAGTACGGCAACGTCCGCGGCGCGGGCTTCGCGTACCAGCTCCCGCGGCGACAGTGCGCCATCAGATGCGGTAGTATGGGTGTGTAAATCAAATATCATGGCGGTGAGTCGGCGCGGTAGCGGTGGTCGTGGCACAGTATAACTCTTCTGTAATTAACGTGACGTCCAGGTTGCGCGGCCCCATGGTCGCAACCCGTTGTGCGCGCAGATGGGGCAGCGGGGAGGGCTATCTGGTACCTGTGCAGGCGACGCGATACATAGATTGCGCCGGGCCCTGCTGCGGGCTGTGAACAACGGTATGGTGACGCCTATTAATGCCGCGCAGCGAGCCCGGGTGGTGTCGGAGACGCAAATTTATATTGAGCGCGCTGCGCAGATAGTTAGTAAAGCTATCCCCATGGTACCGGTGAGGTTCGATTTAACCGGTCGCGCCTGCGGCATGTACCGGGTTCGCGGGCGGATGCGAGAAATACGCTATAACCCCTATATCTTTGCCAAATATTTTGCTGACAATCTGGCGGTAACGGTACCCCATGAAGTTGCTCACTATGTCGTCGACAGACTTTACGGTCGCCGCAAATGCCGTCCACATGGCGTTCAGTGGCAGGCATTAATGGAAAGTTTTGGTGTCGATGCAAGCCGTACCGCGAATTACGATTTGAGCGGCATTCCGCTACGCACCCAGCGGCAATTTTCTTATCATTGTGGTTGTCGCCAGCATCTGTTTTCCACGCGCCGCCATCGCAAGGTGGCCCGTGGCGAGAGTCTTTACCACTGCCGCTACTGTCGTAACGAGGTGCGGTTCGAGGGACAGCCGGTGCCGGGCGGCGGGCAGAATTTTACCGACTAAATTTTACCGACTAAGGATAAACATGGAAATTGGCCAAAATGCGGTAGTGGCGTTTCGCTATCGATTACTAAACGATCAGGGCCAGCAGCTCGAAGCCTCTGCCGAGGAAACTACCGTTTATTTGCACGGGGCTGGCGGCATGTTACCGGGCCTTGAACAAGCGCTGCAGGGCAAGGCGGCGGGGGATCAGGTGACGGTGACCCTGGAGCCCCACGAGGCCTACGGTGCAAAACACCCGGACTCATTGCAACGTATTCCGCTCAAACATCTGCGTGGCAAGAAGAAGCCGCGACCCGGTGACGTCGTCGCGGTCAATGGCGAGCGCGGCCCGCGCCAGGTCACGATTGTGAAGGTCGGAAAATTTATGGTGGAAGTGGATACCAATCACCCATTGGCCGGGATGGTGCTGACGTTCGTGGTGGATATTGTCGAGGTGCGCCCCGCCACCGCGGAAGAGCTGGCCCACGGCCATGTCCACGGGCCCGGCGGACACCACCACTAACCTACGTAGCCGCTTTGGCTACGCGCGGATCGTCGTTGCATTTCTGGTTAAAACGCAGGGGAAAAGCTATGTCGTCAGTCGTGAGTTATCGCCAACAGGGGGATGTCGCTGTCGTCACCATGGATGATGGCAAAGCCAATGCCGCGGGGTTTGCCCTGTTCGAGGCGCTGCAACAGGCGCTGGAGCGCGCGGCGCGTGAGGCGCGCGCACTGGCGATACTGGGTCGCCCCGGCGTTCTGTCCGGTGGTTTTGATCTGAACGTATTGCGCGGTGGCGATGACGCCGAGATTGCCCGCCTGGTGGCGGCAGGATCAGAATTTATGTCGCGTCTCAACACCCACCCGCAGCCGGTGGTCATCGCTGCCACTGGGCACGCAGTCGCGCTGGGGGCGTTCTTTCTACTGGCGGCAGATTATCGTATCGCCGCCCAGGGGGATTTCCGCATTGGTCTCAATGAGGTGGCCATCGGCATGGAATTTCCGGCTTTTGGCCTGCGCCTTGTTCAGGAGCGTCTGGCGCGGCGGCATCTGCTGGCGGCTACGCTGGCGGCAACCCTGTATTCACCGGAGCAGGCGCTGGAAGTGGGTTTCGTCGACGAAGTGCATGCCGCCTCGCAGGTGACGTCAGTCGCCCTGGCATGCGCCGCGCGCCTCGCGCAATTCGACCCGGCCACCTACGCCGCCACCAAGGCTATATTACGCGGGCAAGGTTCCAAATGAGAGGGTGCGGGGCGTTGAACTGGTGCGGGAAATAGCCGGTGCCGTGGTCAGTCTATTTGATTGCCGCCAGCGACCACTCCCTGTACACGGGGATTACACGGGATGTTGAGCGGCGCTTTATACAGCACCGGGATGGCAACGGGGCCAAATATTTTAATCGGGGGCGTCGGCCGGTGGCGGTGGTCTATTGTGAGGGTGGACTCTCCCGCAGCGCTGCCAGCCAGCGGGAGAGTGCCATAAAAAAAATGACTCGGGTGCAGAAACTGGCTCTGGTGGCGGCCTACGAGGCGGCGAACGGGAAACGCCCATGACCGACGCCAGGGATTCGCAACCCCAGTCGGAAAGTGCGCTGGCCGTGCAGATGCAGGATCTGAACGCCCAGACGGCGACCATAGCGTGGCGCGATTTACAGCGCTACTTTGCCGCGGGTACCGTTATTTACGTGGCCCCGGAGCTGGATCTGGTGGCCGTCGCTTATCAGATTGCCCAGGACAACAAGGGCCAGGTGGCGCGCTGGATGGAGGCGGGGAAGCTCGGTGCGGTTGCGGACCAGCAGGCCCGGGACTGGCTCGCGCGGGACGCGTTGGTCTGGTCGGTGGTGGTCAAGCCGTGGGTGCTGGTGCAGCCGTACTCATCTGCGTCCGTTTGAGGTTTTCGTCGCTGCCGCCAGCAAAGTCTGATAATCGATGGCGAAGCCGTTGGCATGGTCGCCGAACCATGCAGTGCTGTCCTGAATAGTGCATTGCAGCTGCATGGTGCGGGCGGTCAATGTCACCAGCGCGGCGGTTGACGGGGGCGACAGCTGCCGAATCGTCAGATTTTCAAAGCGGGTCAATTTGCCGTCCAGTTGCTGCCACCAGGGCTGAACAGAACGTTCTCCGTAACAATAAATCACCACCTGCCGGGCGCGATGACAGGCCTTGCGGATGCGGGTCGCGTCCGGCAGGCCAATATCAATCCACAGATCGATTTCCCCAGTCGCGTTTTTTTGCCACAGGTCAGGTTCCTCACTGGCCGACAGGCCGCGGCTGAACTCGAGGTATTCGCCGGCGTGCAGGGCAAAGGCCAGCAGGCGCACCATCATGCGCTCGTCCGTTTCCGAAGGGTGGCGGGCCAGGGTCAGGTTGTGACCGGCGTAGTAGTTCCTGTCCAGGTCGGATACTTGCAGATCCGCCTTAAAAACAGTTGCTTTAAGTGCCATCGGGGAGACTATCGGCGCCGCGTGGCGCTCCGAAATTGGAAGAAGCCGAAGTATACGTGACTTGATCGGGGACGGTTGGCCCGCTCGATGGTCGTGACCGGGCGGGCGGCGGCCCAGTACATCCGCCGTGTTACCGGGTGTTGGTTAACATTCCGGCCATGCGCTCGAATGCGGGCGTCAGCAGGCGACGGTACCGTGCCGGGATACCGGTATCCAGCATGGCCTGATGCATGCACCGTACCCAGGCATCGCTGGCGGCCTGATCGATTGCGAATGGCCCATGAGCCCGGCTGATACAGGGGCTGCCGTGTTTGAGAACATACAGAGGCGGCCCCCCCAGCCAGCCACTGAGGTACTCGAACAGGCTGGTGCGCATGGGCGCGAGATCGGCCTGGTGCATGGCGCGAATGGTGGTCGCGTATTCGGCGCTGTCCATCACGTCGTAAAAGCGATCCACCAGATTGCGTAGTGCTGCTTCACCACCGATCCAGTCGTACATGCTGCCGGTATCGGGCAGGGGAGCAGCGGTACCCGCTGGTGGGGGGGTGTCAACGACGTTGCTGGACAAGGGGTGATTCCTCTGGTGGCGACGGGTGCGCGCAGACCGGGTCGGCCGGACGCTCCCCTGTGGTGTGTTTGTTCCGGTTGCCTGGTGGGGCGCTGTTCAGGTCACCGCTTCGGCAAAGGAACTGATCATTTCCCGGCCGTGGTAAAAAATCGCTTTGGGTGCCTGGTCGGCGCTCCAGGTGACCACCTCGTCGTCGTGATAGGGAAAGGTGCCGCCGCAGTAAGTCTCGTTGCGGTTGCCCGATGGGTCGAAGAAGTACGTGGTCAATCCCCGGGTTAAACCGTGGCGGGAGGGCGTCAGTTCGGTAGGGATATCGTAGCGGCTCTGAATGTCCGCCGCCCGCAACACGTCGTCCCAGGCGGATAGCGCAAAGGCGAGGTGATGCAATTTACCATTCGGACCTTTAATAAAAGCGATATCGTGGGCCTTGTTGGTGATGTGCAAAAATGAGGCAAGGGTTTCCTGGCCATTCGGGGTCAGCATGCGTTCGCTCTGGTGGAAATCCAGCACCTCCACGAAGAACCGCGTGGCTTCTGCCACATCGTCGCAGGTCAACAGCACGTGGTCGTAGCGGGTCACGCCCATACCGTGCACATCGTCGGGCCAGGGCTGCGGGTTGCTGTTGCCCACCTTGATGCCTGTGCGCTCCATCTGCTGGTAAAACTCAATGTTGTGCCCCGAGGGCAAGGTGGTGCACAGGGTTTCACCTTCGCCGAGACGCGCCCCGGCGGCCGTGCGGCGGGTGCTGAGACCAAACGCCTGACAGCGGGTTTCAATTGCATCCAGATCCGCGACAAAGCGCACTTTGAAGCCCACGTGGTCCATGCCGGCGCGATCCGATTGCAGCAGGATCAGGCTGTGGTGATCGTATTCATCCCAGGCCTTGAGGTAGACGCGACCTGGTTCGCGGGCCACTTCGTAGAGGCCGACGTAGTCGCGATAGTGGGTGACCGCTTCCTCCAGGTCCATCACCCGAATGGCGACTTTACCGTTGCGTAGCACTCCCATTGCGATGTCCTCCGGCGGAAAAATAAGTTGACCAGCAGTCAGCGCGCGATTCAGCGCAACGCCGAACCCGTCGATTTAAACGTTATAGATATCCATGGGTATGGAGATCAGATCGTTCTTCACGATAATTTTTTTCCCTGCAATCACATAACCCGCATTGTCACAGGGTTTCAGGGTATGTTCGTAGTGACCGGCGAACACCACGGTCTCTTTCCAGCGATAACTCATGCACTGCCAGTTGGAACGCACAAATAACTCGCCTTTATCGAGGTTTTCCACCTCGATATTGGTAACGCTGTGCACGGTGCGCGGCAACGGCGTAGAGGCTGAAGACAGCCCGGTGCGAATACGGAAGATGCGATCCTCGATGCCCGAGCGGTCGGCGTAGTACATCAGGGAAATGCCGGTGCGCGGGTTGTCCACCAGCTTGTGCTGGCCGTCCCAACTGGGAATCCAGTATTCGGCGTCCGCGTCAAACAGGGCGATCCACTCGTCCCACTGATGGTGATCGATAAAGCGCGCCTCGCGAAACAGCAGTGCGCTCGCCGCGTGGTATTTGTCGGATGACACGGTTGCTTCAAGCTGTACGGCCATGGCCATAAGAATCCCCTAATTTTTCTGCATACAGTCGCGCCAGTAACGGTGCTGGGCGATCATGATGCCTTCGTCTTCCAGTTGTGAGCCGCTCGTTACCGGGTTGATGCCGAGCCGTTGCGCCGCATCGTTCGGACCCCGGGACAGGTGTTTAATGCCGCGGCGCAGATCGTTCCAGCGCGCCACCGTACCCTTGAAGCCGTCCTGAGCGGCGTTAAACTCGGCGAGATCGTCCGGGGTCGCCATGCCGCTGGCATTAAAGAAATCCTCGTACTGGCGAATGCGGTGGTTGCGCGCTTCCGGGGTTTCCCCCACCGGCGCGATGCAATAGATAGTGACTTCCGTTTTATCCACCGCCAGCGGCCTGAACACTCTGATTTGCGAGGACATCTGGTCCATCAAAAAGACATTGGGGTAGAGCAGGGTGTTGCGCAGGTAGCCCACCATCCAGTTGGCGGTTTCTTCCCCGAACTGCTGTTTGTAGGAGTCGAGATTGGGATAGATGGCGCGGTCACTGGGGTTGGGCCAGGCCGCATAGAGGGTGACATGGCCGTGACCAAAATCGAAAAAGCCCGACTCGCTGCGGCCAACACCGCCCACCTCCATGGCTTTAACCGCATCTTTCTCAGCTTTTAATTGCTTGCGGTGCTCCGTGGTCATCACGTAATTGCCGTGGGTGGCGAACACGTGATAGCCATCCACACCGTTTTCAGCCTGCACTTTCCAGTTGCCAGCGAAGGTGTAGGTGGAATACCCGGGCAGTATTTCCAGCCCGTCTGGCGACTGATCGGCCATCATATCGATCATGCGAGTGGCATCGCCGAGATGTTCCTCGAGACTGGGCACGGCGTCGCTCAATGCGCCAAAAATAAAACCCCGGTAGTTGGCCAGGCGCGGCAGAGCCGTAAGCCCCATATCTTTTTTACAAAAAGAATCCGGGTAGCCGCCGCGCCGCTCGTTCATGATGCCCACATTGTCCCCGTTGGAGTTAAACATCCAGCCGTGAAAGGGGCAGGAAAATTCCGCTTTGTTGCCGCGATCTTCCCGGGTCAATGTGACGCCCCGATGGGCGCAGGCGTTAATAAAGGCCCTGATCTCGCCTTCGGCATTGCGGGTTACCAGTACCGGCTGGCGCCCGATCCAGGTGGAAAAAAAATCGTTGGGGTTGGCCACCTGGGATTCGTGGGCCAGATACACCCAGTTGGCCTCAAAAATGTGTTTTATCTCCAGCTCAAAAAGATCCGGATCGGTGAAGATGGAGCGATCCACCCGGCAAATACCTTCGTCGACGCGATCGTCCACGTAACAGGACGCATCCATCAAATTGTTAACAGGAATATTCATTAGCTGCCCCATTCAATAAAAACGGTTTGCGATTCACATGAAATAACAGAGGTTTTTGTCGAGTACGACCCGTTGATCGATGGTGATATGGCGTGCCGCCAGGCGCCAGCGCCCCTCGACGTTACGCAGGCGATCGCGGCGTCCGCCGTACACCACCGCCTGGTCCCGCTGGCGCCGGTTGCGATACACCATTATGTTTGAGTAGGCGGTCACCTCGCCTTCCACATCGGACCATTCGGCGTCTACGTTGGTCACAAACCGGCGCAGGTGACTGACGGGATCCTCCGGCCAGGCGATGCCGGTCTCGACCCGCTGAATACGCATATCCAGCATCTGATAGTTGTCGTTAAAAATCGCCGCACCGGGGGAGCTGCCAATGGGCTTTTGATCTTTTTGATAGCGCACCTCCTGCACCGGCAGAAAATAGTGAATGTCCTCACTCACCATGTCCTGCAGCCACTGGCGCAGACGATTGTCATTTAACACCCGCGCCTCGCGCACCAGAAAACGCTCCACTTCAAAATGGGTGTCGGCATCGACGGGCTGTCCGACCTGGGCAGGGTTGTTCAGTGCCGCGGCGGTAATCATCAGGCCGCCTCCTTGTCCCGGGCGCGTCGCGCCAGTGCCGCCCAACTATCGCCACTCATTAACTCAGCCCAGCGGCGGTAAAATCCGCGGGTAGAGGACTCGCACATCCAACCGTCGCTCACCAGGCCGGGCAGCCCCGGTTCCCGGCGCTCTCTGCCCTTGCCCATGCCCAGGTAAACCGTACCCTGACGGGTGACGAGCCCGCGGTTGACCTGGCCGCACTGCTCCATATTTTCGCCGTCGTCACTTTCCAGAATGCCAGCGGTGCCGAAGGTCAGCATATTGTCCATGGCGATCATCTGTTTCAGTTCCTCGGGCATCTCTTTTTCCACCAGGGTCCAGGTCCAGACTTCGATGCTGGTCGGCCCGCGGGGTTGCCATACCTTGAAGGTATTGGTGCCGTACAGAAATGAGCAGTTGGGAAAGATGCTGGCATTCCAGTGGCCGCGATAGAATTTCTCCCGCCACTCGCCCTTGTGTTCGCGCACATGGGCGGCGCGCTGCTCGATCCAGGCCTGGTAGGCGGCCCCCACCGGCCCGGGGTGCAGCGCCGCGGCGGCATCCCAGATCACCCCGAATCCGTGGCCCTCGGGCACTGTGATTTGCAGCCCGGAATCCATGTCAAAAAATCCCAGGCCACCGACACGGGCCAGTGGCCCGCCGGCCACTTTGAGGGCCGCGGCGTGGGCCCAACCGACGTGGTAACCGTCGCCGATAAAGTTTTCCGTCGGATTTTTCCAGTTGCAGTCGAGAATCGATTTCATCGGCGGACCCAGCAGTTCAATGCCCCCCGGCACATCCAGAAACGAATCCATGTACCAGCCCATGCCGCCCAGATAGTCTTTCAGGCTGGGGGCGTCCGCGTCGAAGGTACCGAACACCAGACCCTTGTAACTCTCAACCTTGGCGACCTGTTTCAGTCCCAATCTGGACCGATCGATATCGCCGTAGTAGACCGTGTCTTCCAGGGGCACTTCCTTGAGCGCGCCGTCCATGCCGAACACCCAGCCGTGATAGGGGCACGAAAAGGCTTTGGCATTGCCTGCGTCGGAGAAACACACCGCGTTGCCGCGGTGGCTGCAGGAGTTGATAAATGCCTTGATACCGCCGTCCGCCTGGCGCGCCACGATTACGTTGTCTTCCCCCATCAACACCGACTGGTAATCATTGGTGTTGGGGATCAGGGATTCATGGGTCAGGAACAACCAGCAGCGGGCAAAGATGGTTTCCAGTTCCCGTTGATAGATGTCTTCGCTCCAGAAAATGGAGCGATCCTGAATGGCGCCCTGGTCCTGAACCAGCTCGTGCAAAGGCTTCATTGACTACCCTTTCTCGCCGCCGTTGCGGTAAATTGATAGAATTATCATAAGCGCGATCATAAAGGGCGTTACAGTCAGCGGAATTGACTTTGATCAAGTTCTCGGTGAAATTTGCCGTGTTACCGTGGCGCGACAAACGATGGCTGTGTTGCGCGCGAGCGGCCGTTGGGCGAGGGAGTCAGTGCCAAATGCTGATATTGATCGGGGCAAGCGCCTTTTTTCTGGGCATACATTTTGTAGTTGCCGGCACCCGCCTGCGGGATGCCCTGGTGGCGCGGCTCGGCGCACAGGGGTTCCGCCTGCTTTTTTCCGCCATGGCCGGAGTCGGTCTGGTGGTGATGGGATTCGGTTACGCCCACGCCCAGCGGGTCGTTCTGTGGAGCGACGCTATACTGCCCCCGTCGCTGTTCTTCGCTGGTAACCTGGTTGCCGTGTTGTTGCTGGTGATCGGCGCGCTCACCCCCAGCCCCAATTCGATTTTGACGGAGAGTGCCTACCGGGCCGATCAGGTCCAAATCAGGGGCATACTGCGGATCACCCGCCACCCCGCCATGCTGGGTCTGGGACTGTGGGCGCTGATGCATTTGCTGGCCAACGGTGATAGTGCTTCTGTGGTGTTTTTCGGGGCTCTGGCCACACTGGCGCTGCTTGGGCCCCTGTCCATGGATCGCAAGAAGTTGCGACTGGACGGGGAGCGCTACAGGCGGATTCTCGAACAGACTTCCTATGTGCCGTTTGCGGCCCTGTGGCTGTGGAGGCGCAAAAACCCACGGGGGGTTCAGCGCGGAGTCTGGGCGGAAATCGGCTGGTTAAAGCCCGCGTTGGCGATTCTGATCTTTGCCGGTCTGGTGGTCGTGCATCCATGGCTGGCGGGTGTCCCCATCCTGTAATACGGCGCCGCGGCTCCCGGATGAACTATTGTTGTGGGGGATGATGTCCCCAGTCGCTTAACTGT
>JBFJMM010000025.1:0-15089 GCA_041633885.1 Porticoccaceae bacterium | reverse complement strand
TTTTTTTGCTATTGCACCGATTTTAGCTGAAAATACGCGCCCTTATAACGGCTAAATGTGTTGGCTATGGCTCATCTGATCGTTGCGCTGGCGCAAGTCAATCCTCTGGTGGGCGATATCCCGGGCAATGCGCGCCTCGTAATATCCGCGGTGCAGCGCGCGCGCCAGCAATTTAAAGCGGATATTGTGGTATTTCCGGAACTGGTACTGACGGGCTATCCACCCGAAGATCTTCTGTTTCGGCCGAGCTTACAGGGCCGCGTGGAACGCGCCCTCAACGAGGTGAGGGCGGCCTGTCAGAATATCACCGCGGTGCTGGGTTATCCCCGCCGAGTCGGCGCAAAATTGTACAACATGGCTGGCGTGATCAGTGGCGGACAACTGGTTGCCGAGTACGCAAAAAATATGCTTCCCAACTATCTGGTGTTCGACGAGAAACGCTATTTCGAACCGGGCTCTGATATCTGCGTGGTTGACATTCGCGGCGTTCCCACTGCGATTACGGTGTGTGAGGATATCTGGTTCCCGGAACCGATCGCGCGGGCGCGGGCGCGGGGTGCGCGGCTGATGCTTAATATCAACGCGTCGCCCTTCCATTGCGATAAGCCCGCGGAACGGCGGGCTCTGATCGAACAGCGGGCCCGGGAAGGGGCGATGCCGGTGGTATATGTCAATCAGGTGGGGGGGCAGGACGAGCTGGTGTTCGACGGCGGCTCCATGGTGAGTGACGCCGGGGGCACCATTCAGTTTCAGGCACCGATGTTTACCGACGATATATATCCGGTGCAATTGGCGGTTGCTCATGACGGCACAGTGAGCGTACCGACCCAGGCGGTGGTTGCGCCACTACCGCTACTGGAATCCGTCTATGGCGCGCTGGTGATGGGCGTCAGGGATTACGTGTTAAAAAATGGCTTCAAGGGGGTACTGCTGGGGCTGTCGGGTGGCATAGATTCCGCCCTGGTGCTGGCGATCGCCGTGGATGCCCTCGGCGCCGAGCGGGTCGAAGCGATCATGATGCCGTTTCACTACACGTCCGAGCTCAGCAAGACTGATGCGCAGCAAGAGGCAGCAACCCTGGGTGTGCGTTACCAGAGTATTGGTATCGAAGCCATCTACGCCGCATTTGTGGAGGCGTTGGCCGCGGAGTTTACAGGTCTCGCAGCAGACAAAACGGAGGAAAATATTCAGGCCCGCGCGCGGGGCGTGTTGTTGATGGCCATTTCCAATAAAAAAGGCTACCTGGTACTGACCACCGGCAACAAGAGTGAGATGGCGGTCGGTTATGCAACCCTGTACGGGGATATGGCGGGGGGGCTGGACGTGCTCAAGGACGTGCCGAAATCGCTGGTTTTTGAACTGGCCCGCTACCGCAACACCATCGCCCCGGTGATTCCGGAGTCCGTCATTGTGCGCCCGCCCTCTGCGGAACTGGCCCCCGACCAGAAAGACGAAGATTCCCTGCCGCCCTATGACGTACTCGACCGCATTCTCCAGCTATACGTGGAACAGGACGTTAGCGCCAATGACATCGTTGCGCAGGGGTTTGACCGGGAAGATGTGCTGCGGGTGGTGCGCCTGGTTGACATCAACGAATACAAACGCCGCCAGGCGCCGGTGGGTTTGCGTATCACACGCCGTGGCTTTGGTCGCGATCGGCGTTATCCTATTACCAACGGCTGGCGGGCGGGAGACTAGCCTTTCAGCCCGGTATAGCCAGGTTTATTGGAACACGCCAAAGGTCAACCAGTGCCACCAGGATTTTTTCGGCGCAGTCTCCGGATCGGCCTGGGAATCCGTGTCGCCAGGTGCCTGTGCGTCGGGCGGCGGAGAGTTTGGCGTCGGGTTATAGACCGGGCGACTGTCAAATTCCGGCGCTTTTTCGGGGACGTAGTAGCCCAGGGACAGGCGTTTGAGCCAGGACTGATTGTCGGCACTCATTCTTTTTTGATAGAGGAAAGCCCCCTCTTTGTCCAGCGACGGGTGCTCCGGGTAGTTGGCCGCCAGCACACGCACGGCATCATCTGCAAGATCCTGCATTTGCAGTAAATAGTAGCCCTGTGCCATCACCGCCAGCCCATCCGGCACGGATGGGGTACGCTGGAAATTTTCCACCACAAAACGGCCGCGATTGGCGGCCGCGAGATAGGAGCCCCGTTTGAAGTAATAGTTGGCCACATGGATTTCCTGGCGCGCGAGAAGGTTGCGCAAATGGATCATGCGTTGCCGCGCGTCGGCGGCATAGGCGCTTTCAGGGTAACGGGTGATCAGCTCATTGAACGTGGCAAACGCGTCTCTGGCGCCACCTGGATCACGCTTGGTTTCATCGATGGGCAGGTACTGGTCGAAAAAGCCGCGGGTCTGAATAAATGCAGAGAGGCCTTTGATATAGTACGCGTAATCCACATTCGGGTGACGCGGGTGGAGGCGAATAAAACGATCGGCGGCGGCAATGGCGGCCTCGTAATCGGCGCTTTTATGGTAGGCGTAGATCAACTCGAGCTGGGCCTGTTCCGCGTAGTTGCCAAACGGAAACTGCGCTTCCAGCGCCTGCAGGTTTTCGATGGCGACGGTCCAGCTCTGGCTATTAAGATTGCGCTGAATGGAATCGTAAAAATCTTTTTCGGTGAAACCTTCAGTAGCGGATTTCTTTTTTTCGTCGTCGCCCGTGCCCAGCCAGGAACAACCGGACAGGAGCAGTATCGAGGTCAGCAGGAGGGTAGTAAAGCGCATAGGGATAAGGCTCGGTCTCAATAGGTATTGTCTGCGAGGCGGCGCCCTGCAAGAATCCCTATTTAAACACAGCTCAGGGGGAAGAAAAACACCGCATGTCGTCATTCAAGGCAATCAAACTGGCGGCGCAGGTGCCGAGTACACTGGTGGGCCAACGGGTCGATCAGGCCGCGGCATCGCTATTCTCGCAATTCTCCCGCTCGCGGTTGCAGGCGTGGATACGCGAGGGAACCCTGCGGGTAAATAATCAACCATGTGTCGCGAAACAAAAATTGCGTGGTGGCGAAACCCTGAGCGTAGACGCGACGTTGAGTGTCGAGGGCGAGTGGTCGGCGGAGCCCATACCGCTGGCCATTGTTTATGAAGATGCGGAAATACTGGTGTTAAACAAGTCGGCGGACCTGGTGGTGCATCCGGCGGCCGGCAATGCCTCCGGCACCTTGCTGAATGCGCTGCTGCACCACTGCCCGCACCTCGCGACCCTGCCCAGGGCGGGTATTGTGCACCGCCTCGATAAGGACACCACCGGTTTGATGGTGGTCGCCAAGACCCTGCAGGCCCACCACAGTCTGGTGGGTCAATTGCAGGAGCGCACCCTGGGGCGGCATTACGCGGCCGTGGTGTGGGGGGTGATGACCGGCGGTGGCGAAGTCGACGCCCCGATCGGCCGCCACCCGCAGGCCCGGGTGAAAATGGCCGTGGTGCCACGGGGCGGGCGCAAGGCGGTCACCCATTACCGGGTAGTGCGCCGGTTTAACCATTACACCCAGGTGCGGATTAAACTCGAAACAGGTCGCACCCATCAAATCCGCGTGCATATGGCCCACATCGGTTATCCGATCGTGGGAGATTCCGTCTATGGCGGGCGGGTGCGTGTTCCCAGGGGCGCGGCCGGGGAATTAATCACCGCATTACGGGGCTTTAAGCGCCAGGCGCTACACGCCGTGGAGTTAACCCTGGAACACCCGGCCACGGGACAAACCATGAACTGGTCCACGCCCTTGCCGCCCGATATCCAGGGCCTGCTGGACGTTCTCGAACAGACCGACAATGCTGGTTGACAGCGACCTGCTACCCATGGACTGGCCGCAGCCTGACGGTGTCGGCACGGCCATTACCCTGCGTACCGGCGGGGTGAGTGGGGGGCCCTGGCAATCATTGAATCTCGCCGATCACGTGGGGGATAACCCCCACCATGTCGCAGCCAATCGCCAGCGACTGATGCAACTACTGGGGTTGCAGCGCCCCCTGCCTTGGCTGCGCCAGGTACATGGCACACAGGTGGTGCGCAGTGGGGTCCGGCCAAACCCGCCAGAGGCGGACGCTTGTTACAGTCGGGAATCCGGAGTGGTGTGCGCCATTTTAACGGCCGATTGTCTGCCGGTGTTATTTTGTGATCGTGCGGCAACAGTGGTCGCCGCGGCCCATGCTGGCTGGCGTGGCCTGGCGGCGGGCGTATTGCATAACACCGTGCGGGCGATGGATGTGGCGCCGGAAAATATACTGGCGTTTCTGGGTCCCGCGATCAGTCAGCCCTACTTTGAGGTGGGGCCAGCGGTGCTGGAGCAGTTTGTCGCGTCAACCTGGGGGCGCCGGGAAACAGCCGCGATAGCGAACTGTTTTTCCGCAGACAACAATTCCGATCGGTTACACGGGAATCTTGCGCAGCTGGCGCGGATACATCTGGCCCAGCTCGGCGTACGGCAGGTGTATGGTGGTGAACACTGTTGTTATGCGGACCCGGAGCGTTTTTATTCCTATCGACGCGATGGCGTCACCGGGCGCACGGCAAGTCTGATCTGGCTGCGCTGACTGTTCGTCAGGCCGAATTGTTCAGGCTGGTTGTGGACGGTTGCGCCGCCGAATAGTTTCCGTTCGCACAGGAAATTGACCGGTTTTGAGATCGCTAAAAAAATATTCGAGGGTGGATTTCACGGAGGGGAATGCGATGTTATCCCACGGAATATCGCGCTCCGCAAACAGTGCCACGTCGAGAGATTCCAGTCCCGGAGAAAATTCCAGATCGCGCAATTTGCCGCGAAAGAAAACGTAGACCTGGTTGATTTGCGGAATGTCGATCATGGTATACAGTTGCGGCGCAACGATTGCGGCGTTAGCTTCTTCGATGCACTCCCGCAGGGCGCCTTCGATGGTGGTTTCACCATTTTCCATAAAGCCCGCCGGCAGGGTCCAGTAACCGTGGCGGGGCTCGATGGCCCGCCGGCACAACAATACCTGATTGTCGTAGACCGGCACGCAACCGGCGATGATACGGGGGTTCTGATAGTGTATGGTATCGCAGGCATCACAAATGTGGCGTTCGCGATCATCGCCCTGGGGGATGCGCACGCTGACAGGATTGGCACAGAGACTGCAAAATTTCATAATTTGCCGCGCGGGTTTGTGAACGCCTCCAGGAACTATGTCGGTCGCGCCAGAAGACCATGTTACGCACAGTATATCGCCGTACGGGAGCGAAAGATTGATACTGGTAAAAAAAATCACTGAGCGCATGCAGCGCGCGCCGCTCGAGCTGGTGCAACCAGCGGGTGTTACCCGCGAAGCGGCAGTGCTGGTGGCACTCACCCGCGAGGTCGATCCGCGGGTGGTGTTTATAAAACGCGCCGGGCATTTGACCAATCACAGTGGGGAAGTGGCGTTCCCCGGCGGGATGTGGGAGCCTGGCGACCCGCACCTGTTGTACACGGCGCTGCGCGAAGCCGAGGAGGAAGTGGCGTTACCGGCGCACGCGGTAGAAGTGATAGCAAAGCTGGGGCAGCAAAAAACGCGAGTCGGAATCCCGGTCACTCCCTATGTGGGGTGGTTTGATCCGATCCATACACTGTACCCTGATCCCGCCGAGCTGGACGCGGTATTTTGCGTGCCACTTTCGTATTTGCTTAACCCCGTCAACCTGGAGATGCGCTCGTTCCATGTTTTCGATGGCCCCCACGCCCTGCCTTGCATTTGCTACAAGGGCTATACGATATGGGGATTCACTTTGACAGTGCTGGTGAAATTTCTTAATCAGGGGTTGATGGCAGGAATGGAACTCAATTACGAGAGTATCAAGGGCCACGCATTTCAGGAGTTGGTGAAATGATCTATCGCTATCAGGAACGCATTCCCCGTATTGGCAAGCAGGTGTTTGTTGCCAACAGCGCCGATGTTATCGGTTCGGTGATTCTCGGGGATCATGCAAGTGTATGGTTCAACGCGGTGATTCGCGGCGATACCGATACAATTACTATTGGCGCAGGCAGCAATGTGCAGGATAACGCGGTCATTCATACCGATCCTGGCATTCAGGTGGTGATTGGGGAAAACGTTACGATTGGCCACAGCGCCGTGGTGCACGGTTGCACCATAGGCGAGTATTCGCTGATCGGTATTAACGCGGTTGTTCTCAACGGTGCGCGCATCGGACGTTACTGCCTTATCGGCGCCAATGCGCTGGTACCCGAGGGCATGCAGATTCCCGATAATTCCCTGGTGCTGGGTACCCCCGCGAAGGTGGTTCGTCAACTCAGTGACGATGCCCTGGCGGGGTTGCGCCATTCCGCGCAGGTTTATCAGGAAAAAGCGGGTAGCTTTTTGACGGATTTAAGGTTGTTGGAAACGCACGATGAATGATCGAGATGAGAAACCGGTGCCATCACCCTGCGTGTCGGTTTGCCTGCTCGATCACGACGATATTTGCCAGGGGTGCTATCGTTCCGCGCGGGAAATTCGCGAGTGGCTACTGCTGGATAATAGCGAGCGGCGCGAGGTTCTGACGCGGGCCGTGACACGGCGTCGTCAACACAATCCGTTTATGTAGCGCGGGCAGTTGCCGCGCTGCCGATTTAGTTGCTGTCGACGCTCGGCAAACCCGTTGTCCACGCGAGCACTTTGGCAACCATCTTGTCCGACAAATCCAGCGTTTCAAATCGGCATTGGTTGAGAACAAAACAGACGTTGCCATCCGGGATACTCTCCAGTTGTTCCAGTACCAGTCCGTTCAGTGTTTTGGGACCGCTCTGCGGTAAATCCCATCCGGTGACTTTGTTAATCTCGCGGATTGAGGCGGAGCCGTCAATCAGATAGCTACCGTCCGGTTGTGGGGTGATGTCCTCTTCTTCCTCCGCCAGATTGGTGGTGAAGTCGCCAACGATTTCCTCCAGAATATCCTCGATGGTG
This sequence comes from Porticoccaceae bacterium, assembly GCA_041633885.1. Classification (GTDB taxonomy): domain Bacteria; phylum Pseudomonadota; class Gammaproteobacteria; order Pseudomonadales; family Porticoccaceae; genus JBFJKD01. Next base: position 8,177 of record JBFJMM010000025.1, on the reverse strand, counting down.
ACCAGTCCCTGCACCTCCCCGTATTCATCCACCACCAGTGCGATACGGCGCTTGTTTTTGCGAAAATTTATTAATTGCGTGTTGAGCGGGGTGTTCTCCGGTACGAAGTAAGGTTCGCGTGTAAAGCGCTTGATGGCTTCCTTGGTGAGTTTGTCGGCGCCACCGCGCAAGATGCGATTGACCCGACGCATATGTAAAAAGCCGATGATATTGTTGATATCGCCGTCGTAGACCGGTACCCGGGTGTAGGCGGAGTCGATGATTTGATCCACCAGCGTTTTGATATCGTGGTCCAGGTCGAGGCCAAATATCTCGCTGCGCGGCACCATGATATCGTTTACGTTGATTTTCTCGAGGTCGAGAATGTTGATCAGCATACCCTGGTGGTGAATGGAGATGTGCTCGTCGGAGGATTCGTCCACCACGGTGCGCAATTCCTCTTTGCTGAGGCTGTCGCCGTCCCGGTGCTCGGGATTAAAGCCCAACAGGCGTACCAGGGCGTTGGAGACGTGATTGACCAGCCACACCGCGGGATAAAAAATTCTGAGTAGTGGTCTGAGCACGTGACTGGCCGCAAACGCTATGGTTTCCGGCTGCAACGCGGCGATGGTTTTTGGGGTAACCTCGGAGAATACCAGCATAACAATAGTCAGGGTGGCAGTGGCCGCGGCGATACCCGCTTCCGGGCCCAGCAGACGGGTGCCGATAATCCCCGCAATAATTGCCGCCAGAATATTGACCGCGTTATTGCCAATCAGAATCAGACCGAGCAGCCGGTCGGGGCGTTCCAGCAGCCGCTGCGCCCGCCGTGCACCGCTATGTTTTTTGGCAAGGTGCTTCAGTCGATACCGGTTGAGCGACATCATGCCGGTTTCCGAACCGGAAAAGAATGCGGAAATGGCCAACAGCCCAGCCAATATGGCAAACAGGTGCAATAACGGGGCGTCGTTCAACGGGCGATGAGCCTTGTATTATCGGGGAGGTCAATGGTGAAGGAGTTTGTGGCGCAAGGCAACTGTCATGACCCGCGCGCGAGAATCACCTCGAGCACGAACTTGGTGCCCCAATAAGCGAGCATCAACGCTGCGAATCCACCCAGCGTCCAGGCGATAGCCACCTTGCCGCGCCAACCCAGACGATAGTGTCCGACCAGTAAGGTGCCGTACAGCAGCCAGGCAATCAGGGAAAAAACCGCCTTGTGGGCCACGTGCTGGGCGACAAAGTTATCGACAAATACAAAGCCTGTGGCGAGGGCCAGGGTCAGCAGTGCGAATCCAACCGCTATGACCTCAAATAACAGAGTTTCCATGGTTTGCAGGGGCGGCAGGGTCAACACTGCGCCAGTGGGGCGATGCTGGTGCAATTGACGATTCTGGTATGCCAGCAACAGCGCCTGCAGTGCCGCGATGGTCATCAGGCTATAGGCGAACAACGAAAGCAGAATGTGGACACTCAGCGCGAGGGAGGGGTGCGCCACAACGTGACCGCGGTCGTTAATGCTCAGCGATAACGCGAGCATGAGCGCGGTGGCGGGAAAGAGCAATAAAAACAGGTTGTGCAACGGTTTTTTGAAGCTGCTGACCACAACGATGGCGTTGATCACCCAGAAAATTGCTACCGAAACCGGCAGTAGACCGAAATCCACGGCGCCCTCGGTAAAGGTCTGCCGGGCGCTCACTACACCGTGGGCCAAGAGTGCCACAAGGCCCATTGCGGAGATGGTTGCAGGTGCGGCCCCGGGCTGGCCACGCAGCTGTATTACCCGTAGCGCGAATGCGGCGAGATACAGGGCGATGGCAATGATTCCGAAGGTGATAACGAGCATGCCGGGGATGGTTAAATGTAAGTGTGCGGTGAGTTTGTCACAGATTATCCGCGGCGCAAAGAGTCCCGTCGCGGTTGGGGATCAGGTATACTCGCTAACCCCTGTCTTTGCCGATTGGAAACAATACCGCCATGGCGATGTTTGAAAATCTTAGCGACCGTTTTGCAGCCACTTTACGCAAAGTGGCCGGCAAAAGTCGGCTGACCGACGAAAATATTCAGGACACCCTGCGCGAGGTGCGCCTGACGCTGCTGGAAGCGGATGTGGCGTTGCCGGTGGTCAAGAAATTCGTAGAGCAGGTACGGGAACGCGCCGTCGGGCAGGAGGTTAGCGCGAGCCTGGAGCCCGGTCAGCAGTTGCTGAAAATTGTACAGCAACAGCTTGAACTGATGATGGGGGTCAGAAACGAGGCGCTCAATCTCGCGGCCACTCCACCTGCAGTCGTTATGGTGGCGGGTCTGCAGGGGGCCGGGAAGACTACTTCGGTCGCCAAAATGGCGCGTTTTCTGCGGGAGCGCGAGAAGAAAAAAGTCATGGTGGTGAGCGCCGATGTATACCGGCCCGCGGCGATTGCTCAGTTGCAGACCCTCGCCAGGGAGGTTGGTGTCGAGTTTTTCCCGAGCACCACCGAGCAGACGCCGCTGGCGATTGTCGAGGGCGCGGTCGCCGCGGCTCGCCGCCAGTTTTGTGATGTGTTGATCGTCGATACGGCGGGGCGGCTGCATATCGATGGCGCGTTGATGGATGAAATTCGGCTACTGCACGGCGCGCTGCGCCCGGTGGAGACGCTGTTTGTGGTGGACGCGATGATTGGCCAGGATGCGGTTCACACCGCCAGGGCCTTTAATGAGGTGCTGCCCCTGACCGGGATTATTCTTACCAAGGTCGACGGCGATGCCCGCGGCGGCGCGGCCTTATCGGTGCGCGAGGTGACCGGTAAACCGATCAAGTTTATCGGCGTTGGAGAAAAAACCGATGCCCTCGAGCCATTTCACCCGGACCGTATTGCCTCGCGCATTCTCGGCATGGGGGACGTGCTTTCCCTGATCGAAGATGTGGAGCGCAAGGTAGATCAGAAAAAGGCGGCAAAACTCGCTCAGAAAGTCCAGAAAGGCAAAAAATTCGATCTGGAGGATCTCCGCGATCAGTTACAACAGATGCAGAATCTGGGGGGTATGAGCGGCCTGCTGGACAAGTTGCCGGGCATGGGCCAGATGGCGCAAATGGCGGAGCAATCCCATGTCGCGCAACAGTTTAAACGCATGACGGTAATTATCGATTCCATGACAAAGGCGGAAAAACGCAACCCCGATATCCTCAATGGATCCCGTAAAAGACGCATTACCCTGGGGTCCGGATCGTCTATTCAGGACCTTAACCGGCTGCTTAAGCAGCACAAACAGATGTCCAAGATGATGAAAAAAATGAAGGGCAAGGGAATGGCCAATATGCTGCGTGGTCTCGACGGGATGGCGGCGGGGGGCGGTCAGCCCATGGGCGGGGGTGCCCTGCCCCCCGGCATGTTCCGCAAACGCTAGGTAGCGGCGCCATAACCATTTGATTTTTCTCGAGCGTACTGGTTTTATTTGGCCGGGCTTTGCCGTAAAATGCTGCGCCTTTCAGGGGTCTTCGGCGATTGCTGCCCCGCAACCCGACAGCTGGGTCCCGAATGTGGCCTGACTGGCGCATTAACGCTGTGCGGTGCCGGACCGACTCAACGCTAGGTTCCACTAACGACAGGAAGAGATATTGCATGGTAACGATTCGTCTGGCTCGCGGCGGCTCCAAAAAACGCCCGTTCTATCACCTGACAGTCACTGATAGCCGCAAGGCCCGCGATAGCCGGTTTATCGAGCGGTTGGGATTTTTTAACCCGGTAGCCCGTGGCCAGGAAGAGCGTCTGCGGGTTGATCTCGAGCGGGTTAATTACTGGATCGGGCAGGGTGCCACCACCTCCGATCGCGTCTCCCGACTGGTGAAAGAGGCGAGTCGGCAATCCGCCTGACCCGTTCGGATACCGAGCGTGTGGTGAATTGACATGTCTGCGTTCCCTGTCGATGCGGTGGCGGTGGGGCGCATTGCTGGCGTGTACGGTATCAAGGGTTGGGTAAAGGTACACTCCGCCACTGCCCCACAGGAAAACATTTTTGACTACCAGCCGTGGTGGATACAGACCCGGGCTGGTTGGCAAGCACTGGAAATTGTCGAGCGGCGTCGTCAGGGTCGCGGCCTGGTGGCTCGCATCGCTGGTATCGATGACCGCGGTCGGGCCCAGGAAATATGCCAGCAGGACATTCTGGTGTCGCGCTCCCAGTTCTCGAGTTTGTCGCCGGGGGAGTTTTACTGGAGTGAACTGCTGGGACTTGCGGTGTACAGCAACCTTGGGGACACCAGGGTACGGCTCGGCACAGTGGTTGGCTTTATGGAGACCGGCGCGAACGACGTTCTGCTGGTGCGCGGCGATGCCGACAGTTGTGATCGCCGGGAACGACTGATTCCCTACGTGGATCAATATGTGACACACACGGATCTGGCTGGCGAGGAAATGATTGTGGCTTGGGATCCGGCGTTTTAGTGCCATGGGAGTGACGCCGCCGGGTGCAACGGTAAATCTGGGTGTTGTGACGCTGTTTCCAGAGATGTTTCGCGCGATCACCGCTTACGGTGTAACCGGGAGAGCGGTAAGCGAAGGTCGGGTAAACGTTGCTTTTTTTAATCCGCGGGAATTTACCAAGGATCGGCACCAGACTGTAGATCATCGTCCTTACGGTGGCGGCCCGGGCATGGTGATGATGATTGAACCGCTGCGACAGGCCATCGCCGCGGCGCGAGCCTGGGCTAAAGGCACCAGCGATAGCGTAGCGGGCGGTAACGGGGTGAAAGTGGTCTATCTGTCCCCCCAGGGGCGGGTGCTGGATCATCAGGGCGTTGAGGAACTGCGTCAGTTTGCCGGTCGTCTGGTGTTGGTAGCGGGACGCTACGAAGGGATTGACGAGCGTTTGCTGGAACTGGAGATCGACGAAGAGTGGTCGATTGGGGACTATGTGCTCAGCGGCGGCGAGCTGCCGGCGATGGTGTTGCTGGATGCGGTTATTCGCCGTATACCGGGGGTGCTTGGGGACGAACAGTCGGCGCAACAGGATTCTTTCGTCAATGGCCTGCTGGACTGCCCCCATTACACGCGCCCGGAAAATTACGCGGGTCACAGGGTTCCGCAAGTGCTGCTGTCCGGCGACCACGAAAGAATTCGCCGCTGGCGGTTGCAACAGGCGCTGGGGCGAACCTGGCAACGTCGTCCCGAGATGCTGGCCGCGGTGTCCCTGGACCGGGAACAACGGAAGCTACTCGATGAATATCGCGCTGCGATTGCCAGCGCAGCGGGTTCCGCGGGTGCTGCCCACGCCGCCGGCAATGGGACAGAGGAAACATAGTATTACTAACGCAAGGTATTTTTAAGTATTCAGGAGCAAGTTATGAGCAAGAACAAAATCATCGCTGAACTGGAAGCAGAGCAAATGGGTAAAACACTGCCCAAGTTCAGCCCAGGGGACACGGTCGTGGTACAGGTGAAGGTGACGGAAGGGACCCGGGAACGTCTGCAGGCCTATGAGGGTGTGGTTATCGGCATTCGCAATCGCGGCCTTAATTCCGCGTTCACCGTGCGCAAAATCTCCAATGGGATTGGTGTGGAGCGTACCTTTCAGACCTACAGCCCGCAGGTGGAAAGCGTTGAATTGAAGCGCCGGGGCGACGTGCGCCAGGCCAAACTGTACTATCTGCGGGAACTGTCGGGGCGTGCCGCGCGCATCAAGGAAAAGCTGGTCTGACGGAACAGGTTCGGCGGTGCGTGGGCGCGAACTCAACGCGTTACAGACATCGCAGGAAAAAAGGCGGCCACGGCCGCCTTTTTTTTGCGGGCTGTGCGCTCGATTGATGTGCAGCGCGCGGTGGCAGAATCGTTTACAGTAGCGTCATGGATACCTTTCCCGAGCAAGCGCTGATTGAGAATTACCTGGACGCGCTGTGGATGGAAAAGGGGTTGAGCGCCAACAGCCTGGCGTCCTATCGGCGCGATCTCGGCGCCTTCGCGCGCTGGCTGATGGCCCAGGGCAGCGACCTGTTAACGGCAGATGAAGTGTTACTGCAGAATTACCTCGCCGATTGTGCGCAGCGCAAGATCAGCTCGCGCTCAATCTCCCGCGCACTCTCCTGTCTGCGGGGCTTTTACAAGCATGGGGTACGGCACAAGCGCATCAACCGCGACCCCACCGCGTTGGTGCGGAATCCGCGTTTGGGGCGACCCTTGCCCAAAACCCTCAGTGAAGAAGACGTTGAACGTTTGTTGCTGGCCCCAGATGTTCAATCCGTCCTGGGTTTACGGGACAAAACCATGCTGGAACTGCTCTACGCCACGGGATTACGGGTGACTGAACTGGTGGACCTGACGCTGGCGCAATTGAACCAGCGCCAGGGTGTGATACGGGTGTTTGGCAAGGGTGGTAAGGAGCGGCTGGTGCCTGTGGGTGAAGAGGCATTGGCCTGGCTCGAACGCTATCTCGGCAGTGCTCGCGTCGAGTTGTCAGCTGGTCGGGAAAGCGAGCGGGTGTTTCTGAGTCAGCGTGGCCAGGGCATGACCCGCCAGACTTTCTGGCATCGGGTCAAGCATTGGGCGCAGCGGGCGCATATCGACAAGTCGCTGTCGCCGCATACCCTGCGCCACGCCTTTGCAACACATTTACTGGATCACGGTGCGGATTTGCGGGTGGTGCAACTGTTGCTCGGGCACACGGACTTGTCCACCACACAGATTTATACCCACGTGGCCCGTAGTCGTATGAAATCGCTACACGCGCAGCACCACCCGCGGGGTTAGCACGGAACCTCGTGGCATGTCGGGGTTCAAACGTTTACTTTCACCGGAGTACGTTATGTTAAAACCTATACTCGTTGCCTGTGTGGCCCTCGTTCTGAGCGGTACGTTGAGTGTGGCAGCCTCCGCAGTAGCGCAAACGAAAGGCGCCGATATCGATGCGGCCCTGGCGCAGCAGATTATTCTGCGGTTGCAGCAGGCGCGTCCCGATCTCGAATACAGCGAGGTGACACCGAGCCCGATTCCGGGTATTTATCAGGTGCAAATTGTCGGCGGGCCGGTGTTGTACGTGGTCAACGATGGCGAGTATTTTTTTGACGGCAATCTTTACGCGGTGCGCCCCGGCGCGTTTCTCGACGTGCGCGACGCCGCTCTGGTTAAGCCGCGCAAGGCGATGATGGCGGCGATTCCCAGAAAAGATATGATTATTTTCTCCCCCCCCGGAGAAACCCGCGCAGTGATTAATGTGTTTACGGATGTCGATTGTGGGTTCTGCCGGAAACTGCACCAGGAAGTTCCGCAGCTCAACAGTCTGGGTATCGAAGTGCGTTACCTTGCGTTTCCGCGGGCGGGGCTGGACTCCGCATCCTATCGAAAAATAGCCACGGCCTGGTGCGCAAAAAATCCTCGGGAGACGCTGACCCGACTAAAAAATGGCGATGCTGTCCCAGACGACGTATGCGCGAATAATCCGGTGGCGGAACACTATCAACTCGGTCAGCAAGCGGGCGTCAACGGCACGCCCGCGATTGTGTTGATGGATGGTACATTACTGCCGGGATACCGGCCGGCCCCAGTGCTGGCGCAAATTCTGGGTCTGAACCCGGGAGATAACAGCGCGCCGGATTGACAGTAACAGGGCGCGCAATTAAGGTTGCCGTCTTTCGTTCCAGCCTTGAGGGGAATCCCGTGAAAACGGTCAAAGTCGGTGTGTGCGGCCTGGGTACAGTCGCCTCCGGCACCATTAATGTATTAACGCGCAACGCCGGCGACATCGCCGCGCGGGCGGGCTGTGACATCGTTATTACACAGATCGGCGCGCGGCGCGATAACGCCGCCTGCGACACCGCTGGTGTGGCGATCACGCGGGATATCTTCGCGGTGGTGAACAATCCTGAAATTGATATTGTGGTGGAGTTGATCGGCGGCATTGATGTTGCCCGCGAGCTGGTATTACAAGCCATTAGCAACGGTAAACAGGTGGTAACGGCGAACAAGGCGCTGATTGCCGAGCACGGCAACGAAATTTTTGCAGCCGCCGAGGCGCGCGGTGTTACGGTCGCCTTCGAGGCCGCGGTGGCCGGTGGCATTCCCATTATTAAGGCGCTGCGCGAAGGCCTGGTGGCGAATCGGGTGCAGTGGTTGGCAGGCATTATCAACGGCACTGGCAACTTTATTTTGAGTCAGATGCGCGATAAAAATCGTGGTTTCAGCGATGCCCTGGCGGAAGCGCAGCAGCGCGGTTATGCCGAAGCGGATCCC
>JBFJMM010000024.1:0-15353 GCA_041633885.1 Porticoccaceae bacterium | reverse complement strand
GTCCCGCAACGAATCTTCTTGTAAATCCACGAGCAATACCTGCGCCCCCTCGCCAGCAAATAGTTGACCGGCCGCGAGGCCTATGCCACGGGCGCCACCGGTAATCACCACGACCTTGTTATCGAAGCGCTGCATTTTTTTGCCTCCATTTGGCGTTTTTGCTGTCGTATTCGGCCCGGATTAACCCCAGGAAATTTTATGGTCGTCGAACTCATCACCTGCAGCGACGCTTTTCAGGTATTCCAGCCGCACAGTTTGAATTCCCTTGCGTTGTTGGACTCAGTGATTTCGACAATCCTGCCTGCGGTAAAGGGCGGTAGCCCTGAGTGGCGACACAGAATACTACAAATTTCGCCGTCGACGAGAATTGTACAACCTGTCGCGTACATATATAACACGGTATTTCGTTGGTGTTCTCGGTCGCAAGTAGTTGCCGGTGGATCCGCGCATCAATGATTGCGTCTGTTTTGTGTGTACCAGCCGTAGCACTCTAACCAATGTTTTACCGGCACGTAGCGATACATCAAAAAGTTGGGTGCTTTCTAATTTTTTCATCGCACGCAATAGCGCCCCGTATACGAGGATTGGCGATCATGGTCAGATCACGATATTGACCACCATAACCACGGTCATGATAAACAGGACGGTAAAAATTAATCCGGACACAACATACGCCAGGATATTGCCGTGGGCAAAATCCCGCTCGCGATTTTTGTTACTTTGCACCCCGGCGGCCGCGGCGAGGGTACTCTTGACAATATCGATGAAACGCGGCTTTCGGGAGTCTGCGGATTCAGTTTTACTCATTTAATTAGCCTGTCAATCGGTGGCATAGTTAAGCACGGGGCTCAGAATGCGTTCCAGCCTGGCAACAGGTATGCCTTTGCGTTCGGCAAGGCTGGCAATCTGATCCCGTTCCACGCTGCCGACGCTGAAGTAACGAGCATCCGGGTGACTGAAATACCAACCGCTCACCGACGCCGCTGGCCACATGGCAAAATTTTCCGTAAGTTTTATGGCGGCGTTAGCTTCGGCGTTGAGGAGTTCGAACAAGGTTATTTTTTCGCTGTGATCCGGGCAGGCTTGATACCCGGGAGCAGGGCGTATGCCCTGATATTGTTCGGCGATCAATGCCTCGTTGTCCAGGTTTTCATCCTGCGCGTAGCCCCAGAATTCGGTGCGTACCCGGCGGTGCAGGTGCTCGGCCAGAGCCTCCGCCAGACGGTCCGCGAGTGCCTTAACCATAATGGCGCTGTAATCGTCGCCGTTGTCCTCGTAGGCTTTGGCCAGTTGCTCGGCGCCAAGCCCGGTGGTAACTGCGAACGCGCCCATGTAATCCGCCACGCCTGTTTCTTTGGGGGCAACAAAATCAGCCAGGGAATACATCGTATCGGTGGCGCCGGTTTTGCGGGTTTGTTGGCGCAGATGGTGCAGGGTCGCAATGACCTCGCCGCGGGTGTCGTCCCGGTATATCTCGATATCGTCGCCGTTGACCCGATTAGCGGGCCACAGGCCGATCACGGCGTTGGCATGTAAGCGATGGTTATCAATCAGGTCAGTCAGCATGTCCTGGGCGTCGCTAAACAGGTCCTGGGCAGCAACGCCAACCACGGGATCGTCGAAAATTTTGGGGTACTTGCCGACCAGATCCCAGGTAATAAAAAAGGGTGTCCAGTCGATGCAGTCTATCAGGTCGGCCAGGGGATAATTTTCGAATACCTTAACGCCGGTGAAGGAGGGCCGGGGTGGTTGGTAACTGGCCCAGTCATATTGATAACCTGCGGTGACCGCCTCGGCATAGGGCAGAATCTCTCCACGGGGTTTGCGATTGCCGACGCGAGTGCGTACTTTGTCGTATTCCACCTGAATGTCCGCGACAAAACTGTCGCGCTGCTCACGACTGACCAGTTTGCTCGCAACACCCACTGCGCGGGATGCGTCGGGTACATAGACCGTCTGGTTGCGATGATATCGGGGATCGATCTTAACCGCGGTATGGGCTTTGGAGGTGGTCGCTCCCCCGATCATCAGGGGCAGGTCAATCGCGCGTCGCTCCATCTCACTGGCCACGTAAACCATCTCGTCCAGGGACGGTGTAATCAGACCAGAGAGCCCGATAATATCCACGTTCTCGCGCACGGCCGTGTCGAGAATTTTTTCACAGGCAACCATGACACCCAGATCGATCACCTCGAAGTTGTTGCATTGCAGCACCACGCCGACAATATTCTTACCGATATCGTGCACATCACCTTTCACCGTCGCCAGCAAAATTTTGCCGTTACTTTGCGCTTTACCGTCTTTTTCTGCCTCGATGTAGGGTTGCAGATAGGCGACCGATTGTTTCATCACCCGTGCGGATTTTACCACCTGGGGCAGAAACATTTTTCCTGAACCAAACAGATCGCCGACGACATTCATGCCATCCATCAGCGGTCCTTCAATTACATCAAGGGGACGTACCGCCTGCTGTCGAGCCTCTTCCGTATCTTCCTCGATATAACCATTAATGCCTTTCACTAATGCATGTTCGAGGCGCTTGTTTACCGGCCAGGAGCGCCATTCGAGTTCTTCCCGGGGATTTTCAGCGCCGTCGCCGCCGCGGTATTTTTCCGCGATGGCCAGCAAATTTTCGGTGCCGTCGGCAGTCCGGTTGAGAATCACGTCCTCTACGGCATCGCGCAGCTCAGCGGGCAATTCATCGTACACGGCCAGTTGTCCAGCGTTGACGATGCCCATGCTGAGCCCGGCTTGAATGGCGTGATACAGGAATACTGAGTGAATGGCTTCGCGCACAGTGTTGTTGCCGCGAAAAGAAAATGACACGTTGCTGATGCCGCCAGAGATCTTTGCGCCCGGCAGATGCTGTCGAATCCAGCGCGCCGCGGCAATGAAATCGACAGCATAATTATTGTGTTCTTCGATACCGGTGGCCACAGCGAAGACGTTAGGGTCAAAAATAATATCGTCGGGATCAAAGCCGATCTCGTTTACCAGCAAGTCGTAACTGCGCTGACATATTTCAATTCGGCGCTGCAGGTTGTCGGCCTGGCCGTGTTGGTCGAAAGCCATGACGACCACCGCCGCCCCATAGCGGCGACAGAGTCTGGCTTGCGCCAAAAACACATCCTCACCCTCTTTGAGGCTGATGGAGTTGACGATGGGCTTACCCTGGATACATTTTAATCCGGCCTCGATCACGTGCCATTTGGAGGAGTCGACCATGATGGGCACACGACTGATATCGGGTTCGGAGGCAATCAGCTTCAGAAACGTTGTCATCGCCTCGACCGCGTCGAGCATGCCCTCGTCCATGTTGATATCGATGATCTGGCCGCCGTCCTCCACCTGCTGCTGGGCCACATCGAGAGCGGCGCTGTAGTCGCCGTCCAGTACCAGTCGTTTAAAACGCGCTGAACCGGTGACGTTGCAGCGCTCGCCGATATTGACGAACAGGGAGTCGTTATCGATCGCGAACGGTTCGAGCCCCGCGAGTCGACAGGCGGGAGTCAGTGTTGGCAGGGCACGGGGTGGATGGGCGGACACCGCCGTAGCGATGGCACGAATATGTTCCGGGGTGGTGCCGCAGCAACCGCCGACAATATTGACCAGACCATTTTTAGCGAATTCACCAATAATCGCGGCGGTCTGCGCGGGGGTTTCATCGTATTCACCAAACTCATTGGGCAGTCCGGCATTTGGGTGCGCGCTCACCAGGGTGTCGCAGTGGCGGGCCAGTGTTTCAACGTAGGGTCGCAACTGGGTTGCGCCGAGCGCGCAATTCAGGCCTATGGCAAATGGCCGGGCGTGCATCAGGCTGTTGCAGAACGCCTCGGTGGTTTGCCCCGACAGGGTGCGGCCGCTGGCATCGGTAATCGTACCCGAAATCATGACCGGTAACTGTCTGCCCAATTCCTCAAACACGTCCTGCACCGCAAACACGGCAGCCTTGGCGTTAAGCGTATCGAACACCGTTTCGATCAGAATAATGTCCGCGCCGCCCTCCATCAGAGCCCGCGTGGCCTCCCGATAGGCGCTGGCCAGCTGGTCGAAATCCGTGTTGCGCGCCCCCGGATCATTTACATCGGGAGAAATAGATGCGGTGCGACTGGTGGGGCCGAGCACCCCCGCCACCCAGCGCGGCCGCTCCGGGTTTTGCGCTGTTACATCGTCCGCGACCTGCCGGGCAAGCGCAGCAGCAGCCCTGTTTAATTCCGGGGCCAGGTTCTGCATGTCGTAATCGGATTGGGAAACAGTGGTGGAATTAAAGGTGTTGGTTTCGAGAATATCGGCCCCGGCGTCCAGATAGGCGCGGTGAATATCGGCGATGAGCTGGGGTTGGGTGAGGGTCAGTAAATCGTTATTGCCACGCACATCCGACGGCCAGTCGGCAAACCGCTCTCCGCGAAAATCTTCTTCGGTCAGGTGATGGCGCTGAATCATGGTGCCCATGGCGCCGTCGAGCACAAGAATCCGTTGCGCTGCGGCCCTGTATAGCGCGTCGATTCGTTGTTCAGATGTTGTCACCCGGGATCCTATTGGCTGTCACAGGGCGCGTAGTTTAGCAAAGCGTAACCGCTGCTGCTGGACCTATTGAAAAGCGTTGTCGAAGGCGACCCGCCCTGTTAGAATACACGACTAAATTACTCGGGTATAAACGGTATGAATCAGGTCGAAATTACCGAAAGCGCGCAAGTCTACCTCGCGGAGCTGTTGGCTAAACAGGAATGTGAGGGGATTGGCATTCGCCTGTTTATCACTGACCCGGGCACGTCTAAAGCGGAAACCTGTATCGCCTATTGCCGCCCTGGGGAAGAACAGGAGGACGACGTGGTGCTGACACTCAACGGGTTTAACGCTTATATCGAGAAGCGCAGCCTGGCATTTCTGGAAGACGCCAAGGTAGACTACGCCGCAGATCGCCTCGGCGGTCAGTTAAGCATTCGCGCGCCCAATTCCCGCCTGCCCCGTATCAACGACGGCAGTCCCATCGAAGATAAAATTAATTATGTGCTGCACAACGAAGTCAATCCCGGCCTTGCGGCACATGGCGGCCAGGTCAGCCTCGAAGACGTGGACGAGGGCGTGGCGGTGTTGCAATTCGGCGGGGGTTGTCAGGGCTGCGGCATGGTGGATGTGACCCTGAAAGAGGGCGTTGAAAGGACGCTGATGGAAAAGATTCCCGAGTTGAAAGGCGTGCGCGACGTTACCGATCACAGCGACCGGACACAGGCGTTCTACAAATAATTTCCGCGGTAAACCGGCTGGCACGGTTGTTAGTAGGGAACCCCATCACAGTAACGCGGTTTGCAGGTTGCCATACGGTGACTTTCCGGGGCTGGTTGGGCTATACTTTGCCGCGGTTACGATCTGGAAAATAACGAGAGAGTATAGGTAAACGGGGACATTATGTCTAGAACGCCTGAGTTTGATCGCACGGAAGTCGTCGACGCAGCGTTAAACGTATTCTGGTCCGACGGCTACGAAGCGAGTTCGATTCAAAAATTGCTCGACGCGATGAACCTGAATCGCGGCAGCCTGTATGGGTCCTTTGGGGACAAGGCTGGTTTGTTTTGCGAAGTCATGGATCATTACGTGGCCGTAGCGGGAGGGGTAATACAAGATACCCTTCTGGCAACAGAAAATCCGCTGGACGCCATTCAAAGTTTTTTCTATCGGGCGCTGTTACTGGCCGACGAGGAAACCCTGTCATATGGTTGCCTGTTGCTGAATACGGTTTCTGAGTTGGCCCATACATCACCGCGTCTCGCACAGGAGGCGTTGCGACGCGTAGCGCCTCTGATCGACGCCTTTGAACAGCGTGTTGCTCAGGCGCAGACCCTGGGTATGATCGACGATGAAAAGTCCGCGCGGGCGTTGGCAAACTACCTGATGGCGCTGCTTGCCGGGTTGAGAGTTCAGGCAAAAATGGGCGCCAGCAGAGAAACAATCAAGGATATTATCGACACCGGGCTTGCCAGTTTAAGGCCCTGCCCCAGGTAATGATCTGAACGCTCAGCATTGATTCCAAGCGGTAATTTTCTACGGCTCGCAGTGAGTGTCTTGCGGTCGGGTCGGTGGGTCATCCAGTTTATTTATCTGCACCAAGCTTCTTTGTAGCAACTCAGCCATCGGCCGCGATACCTGCTGAGCGGTCAATGCCTGATTAATCAGGCTGCGCGCGGCGTCGAGGCAACCCCGGTGGGCCAGTACTTCGGCAAGATTGTTGAGCACCGCCGGATGTCGTGGGTAGTCGATCAGCAGATTTCGCAGATGCAGTTCCGCTTCGTTGTGGTGTCCGAGTCCGAGATAACTATTGGCGATCCCCATGCGTGCCCAGAAATTACCCGGCCACCGCCCCAATGCCGCCTGGTAAGCGGGCACAGATTCCCTGTAGGCGCCACTCGCCTCGAGGGCGGACACCGCTTCGAGATAGGGTTCAGGTTGTGGATCGGCGGGTAATTTGCCCGGTTTCAGGACTACCAACCCCCAGTGCTGGGCGCGCCGCCAGGTGCGCAGGAATAACTTCGTGTCCATTTCTTTGCGCGGGGTAGTGCCGGAGCGCAAAATAATCAGGTTGCGATCTTTGTCGTATCCGATGACTACGGCGTAGTGCCAGCGCGGTAACCAGGAAACCCCGAGATTTTGCAATACCAGCACCGGATGACCGGCCTGCAATTCCCGAACTAATGCGGTCAGCGAGGGCTGGATGGGGTAGGGGATGCGCCCATGGCGCCGCGTCGCGGCACCTAATTCCAGTTGCAGGCTGCCTTTACGCCCCGGTAAATAAACTTTGGGGGTTAGTTCGGCGGGTGTTACGTTCACCCCGCTGACGCCCAGTGCGGTGGCCAGTGCGGCGGGGCCGCACTGATAATCTTCTTGGGAAAAAAAAGGTGTTGCCGACAACTCGACCGCTGGTGGGTGCGAATTGTTGTTCGGTAGCGCTGCAGAAAGACTACTCTGGCCGCTAACGCAGCCGGCCAGATACACCGTTAACAGTGCGAGCGAACATGTCGAGAACGGTTGGCGGCGAGCAATCAAATGGCTTTGAACACGTCCGTAACACCCAGCAATTCGAGCACCAGCAATACGAGGAATACTACCCCCAACACACCGATAGCCCCGGCGCCCGCTGGTAATTCGGCGATGCGTTGATTCAGGCTGGCGAGTTCCGATGGGCTAAGCGCGGCGATACGCGCCTGGACTTCATCGGGGCTGACACCCATATCCAGCAACTGCGCGCGCACATCTTCTCGGGCGAGAGCCTGTTCAAGGGCGTTGATCGTGGCTGTTTGTCGTTCCATGGCGATCAAGTCCTGAGTGGAGAGCAACGCGGCGAACGCGGGCTGTATCGTAGCGGTGCTGGCAAAACTCAGTAACAGCCAAATGAGGCCCAGTCTTTTGAAAACAGTACGGGTGTTGTTCATGGTATCTCTCCTGTCAGGTAGGACAATCGTCGGTGCGGACCAGCGGTATCTTTATCAGCTTTGAGATTACCGGTAAAGCGCCAGTGAGCGACGGGGAACTGCCACGATTCCGAGTAGATCTGGTTGCTGTTGAGCATATCCATTTGCGGACAGAGGCGTCAATGAATGGCCGTTAACGTTGATTTGTAAAATTTGTTGTAGCGGTGCAGAACCCGTTTGACGTAATCCTGGGTCTCCGCAAAAGGCGGTATGCCACCGTATTTTTCCACATTGCCTTCGCCGGCGTTGTAAGCCGCCAATGCCAGTTCAAGATTGCGGTAGCGATCGATCAAGTACTTCAGATGGCGAGACCCGGCGCGGATATTTTCCGCCGGGTCAAAAGCGTTATTCACATCGTAGCGGGCGGCGGTCGCGGGCATAAGTTGCATAAGACCCTGGGCGCCGGGTTTGGATACCGCGTTGGGATCGAACCCGGACTCGGTATGAATCACGGCCTTAACAAGACCCCTGTCGATGTTGTTGTTATTGGATTCGCTCAAAATAAGTTGGTCGTAGGCATCCCGTCGCGTTGCAAAGCGCGCACTGACGGCGAAAGCGTCGTCGCCCCAATTTTGGTATTTATGGACGTTGGTATCCGGAAACCAGGTGACTTCTTCGAGGTGTTGGTAACGGCGAAACCGGGTGCCGCGGGGTTTTTTACCGCCGCTGACAATATTGGTAAACAGAACATTGCCATCGTCATCGCTAAAGGTGTAGATATTTTCCGCGCGCGCGAAGCCAGTCGGCACCGCTGTCAGAGCGATTGTTATGACGACTGATAATATGATCCGTATCATCGGTTTTCGTCACCTGTGTGCCGACCCGTTGCCGCGGGGTTGAATGCGGTTTATGGTGTCCGCCAGAACCTGGCCATCCGCGGGATGATAGTAAAAAAAAGGTGGTGTGAACAGTGCATTTTGCGGTCATCCAGGGTCGTGCGCAACAACGAGGAAATATTTGTGACAGGCTCCGCGAATTTTTATCAATTGCTCGCCGGTACGAGTTGCGAGCGCAGGACCGGCTGTGCTGATGTACATATTATCGCTCTTCGCAGCCTGAGTACCCAGGTGCGGGATTTATCAGGTGGAAAGGGGTGCCTCCTCCGTATCGTCGTTCGCGTTGCGAACAGGCAGTAACTGAGCAAATTTGTCCGCCGCAACTGGGCGGCTAAAGTAATACCCCTGGTAGAGTTGGCAGCCGTGCTGTTTGAGCAAGTCGAGTTCAGCCAGGGATTCGACACCCTCGGCGACAACCTTCAGGCCCAGGTTTTTTGCCAAGGAAATAACTGACATGACGAGGGCGGCACTGCCGGTATCGGCGGTAATGTCGCGAATAAAGGATTGGTCGATTTTGAGGACATTGAGGGGTAAATTCTTCAGGTAGCGCAACGAACAATAACCGGTACCAAAATCATCAATGGCGAACTGGACACCATTGCTCGACAGCTCGTGCATTTTTTTTGCGGTTTCCTGTATGTCGTCGATCAACATATTTTCGGTCAGCTCCAGGGTCAGAGAGCGTGGCGGGATTCCGTTTTGCGAGATAGCACCAAGCACTGACGTCACGAAATTCTCCTGGCGGAACTGGCGCGGACTGACGTTGACTGCCATGGTTAGCGTCCGCCGGCCGGGCTCGGCCGCCTGCCATTTCGCCAGCTGCACACAGGCGCTGTGCAATACCCATTGGCCGATCGGCAAAATGAGTGCGGTTTCCTCGGCGACGGGAATAAAGTCCGCGGGTGATATGAGGCCGCGCAGGGGATGGTGCCAGCGAAGCAATGCTTCCGCGCCGATAATGGCGCCTGCCGAGTTGACCAGCGGCTGGTAATGCAAAGCCAGTTCGCGGCGTTCCAGGGCGCCACGCAAATCATTTTCCAATGCGAGAAAATTTTGTGTCAGTGTCTGCATGCCCGGCTCGTAAAATTCAATCATGCTGGTGCCGGCCTGTTTGGCGCGATACATGGCGATGTCCGCCTGCCGCAGTAATTCCTCCGCGTCGCTGGACTGTTCCGCGTTGGGAAATAAGGTGATGCCGATGGACGCGGAGCAATGTAGTTTCTGCCCGCTGAGCTGATAGGGCCTGGATAACGCACTACCTATCTTTCGCGCGATAATGCGCGCCTGTTGTGCCGCAGAGTTGACCTCGTCGGCCAGTTCCGACAGCACAACCACAAATTCATCTCCCGCTACTCTGGCGACTGAATCCTCCGTGCGTATAGCGTGCAGCAAACGGTTTGCCACCTGTTTGAGTAGCGCATCGCCCATGGCGTGGCCGAGCAACCCGTTAACGGACTTGAAACGGTCGAGATTGATAAACAGGACAGCGCCCCTGTGGTGGTGACGCTGCGCGCGGGCCAGTTCCTGCTGCAGGCGGTCGAGCATTAACCGACGATTAGGCAACTCGGTCAGAGCGTCGTAGTGGGCATGAAATAAAATACGTTCCTCATTGCGTTTATGGTTGGTGAGATCCCGGCAGTGGGCGACGTAATGGGTAATGTAGCCGTTCTCATCGGTTATCGCAGATAGCGACACGTCGAGGGGAACGTTTTCGCCGTTTTTGCGCCGATCCTGAATTTCGCCCCGCCAGCGGCCATCCAGTGCCAGCTTAGATTGCAGTTCAGTCGTTTTTCCGGCGTGGACATCGCGGGCAAAAAACAGGGGTTTACGTCCCTTCAGTTCCTTATGGGTATAACCACTGATAGCGCCCATGGCGCGATTGGCGCGGAGAATGTTGCCGTCGCCGTCAGTAATTAATATGCCGTCGTGGGTTTCAAATGCGCTGTCGGCAAGGCGCAGATGTTTTTCCGCCAGGCGGTGAGCCTGGCGTACGGCAAGAAAATCGATCACTGAGCGGTGCGCGCGCCAACCAGTTGTCGAGATCATCACCAGGAAAACCGTCACCATCAGGGCCATGGAGTGACCGAATTCGTGGTCTGTCCAGGTGAGCTTTACAATAAGGGGGAGCAGTGCCGGAAGCACAAATGCAAATAACACTTGCAGTTGGGCGGCATAAACACTGACCGCACCCACACACATACCGCCGAGCACAAAGGCAATAAACGTCAGATGGGCGAGACTGGTCGCGGGATACAGCACGTAGGGCAGGCTGCCCCAGATCAGTCCGGCAGCCAGCACGTTAATCCACAAATAGGTGTCCCACCGCCTCCTGTCCTCCAGACCACCGGGGCTTCGCCGAAATACTATGTGCAGACCAATCCGCGCTGCGACGATCAATATGATTAATGCCAGCCAGATACCGGCGGCAACCGGATTTAGGTAGGGCCATAACACAGTTGACAGAATCGCGCCGTTGACCAGGGTGGCGATCACAACTACCGGGGTCGCGCTGTAAAGAAGCGCCACGATATCCGGGTGAAGTTGCGGATCCGCGTTGTGTTTCCAGTCGATTGAGACCCAATCAAAATACTTTGTTATGGTCGGCACCCGACAAATCCTTCTTTTGATATATGAAAGTCAGGCCGTGATTAGATCGGGAGTACTGCTAACGGGTCTCCCGGTCATTCAAAGCAATCATCAAAAACCTGTGCAAGGGTAGAAGAACCGATGCCGGGAAAGAAGAAATGTCGGACAAACGGGGTTCGAGTGCCGATTAACGGGGCTTTTAGGTTAAAAATATCTATATTTTATATCTGGTTGCGTTAGTTTTCTTTAGTTAATAGTAAAGTATTTTTTTGATCGCCACGGACGCCGCAACGGCCGCAGCAACGGCGGTTATGCCGCCCTCGGCGGTATCAGGGCCGTGTTGATACGAACCCAGAACCGCCGCAGCGTTGCATTGACAGGAATTCAGCGCGACAACTCGAACCCTTCGTAACCGTTGGCCACCACGGCCTCGCATTTTGTGCGGTAGGTTTTGGTGCCCGCGACATAGGGCATAAAAATTCGTGTTTTACCGGGAATATTGGTGCCCAGATACCAGGAATTACAGGTAGGTGCGGTCAGCATGGTGCCTTTGGCCACGTCGTTGACATGCTCTATCCAGGCATCCTCCGCCGCCACCTGTGGTTCAATGGTTTTGATACGGTTTGCCTGCAGGTAGGCAATGCAATCGCCAATCCACTCGACGTGTTGCTCAATGGAGTGAATAACATTACTTAATACCGACGGACTGCCGGGTCCGGTGGTGGTAAAGAAGTTGGGGAATCCAGCGCTCTGTAAACCCAGGTACATGCGTGGCCCATGGGCCCACTTGTCGCTCAGCTTGAGCCCGTCGCGGCCGCGAATATCAATTTTTTTCAGGCCCCCGGTCATGGCGTCGAACCCGGTGGCGTACACCAGAATATCGAATTCATAGTCGGCATTGGTGGTGCGCAGCCCCGTCGGAGTGATTTCCTCGATACCGCCTTTGCGCAAATCCACCAGGGTCACGTGCTCCTGGTTAAAGGTTTCGTAATACGCGGTATCGATGACCGGTCGCTTACAACCCAGGGGGTAATCCTGTGGCGACAGACCTGCGGCGGTGTCCGGGTCGTGAACGATTTCCCCGAGCACTTCCCGATACAGGTCACAGGCGATATCGTTGGCTTCAGTGCTGGTGTACACATCGGCATACAGGGACAGCACGTTAAAGCCAAAGTCCTTAATTTCCTGGCGCCGTTGTTCCGGGGTCAGATCCAGAATGTTTTTGCTGGGCCGTTTCGGCTTGTCTTCTGTGGGCGCTTTTTTGGGGCCGTTGTAATAGGCCAGTCCCAGCTCAGAATTGCGCTGTCTTTCGCGAATGTAGGGGTAATCGGCTTTTGCCTGAGCCAGAAATTCCGGTTTCATGGGGCGGTTGTGGGCGGGGAAGGTGTAGACCGGGCTGCGCTGGAATGCAATTACCTGCTTAGCGGTGGCGGCAATAGCCGGGATGGTTTGTACCCCGGACGAGCCGGAACCGATGACCGCGACCCGTTTACCGCGAAAGTCGACTTCCCGGTTGGGCCACAGGGCGGTGTGGTAAACCTCGCCCTTGAAGGTATCCGCGCCTTTAATGTCGGGAAAATTTGGCACTGTCAGGCAGCCGGTAGCCATAATGCAGTAAGTCGCGTGATAGGTGTCGCCCTGGTCGGTACCCACTGTCCACAGATTGCTGGCGGCATCGTAAAGAGCGGAGGTTACTCGGGTATCAAATTTGATATCGCGGCGTAAATCGAAACGATCCGCCACATGATTCAGATACCGTTCCAGCTCCGGCTGACTGGCCATGGCCTCGGTCCAGTCCCAGTCCTGTTGCAGTTCGTCACTAAAAGAGTAGGAGTATTCGATGCTGGGCACATCGCAACGGCAACCCGGATAACGGTTCCAGTACCAGGCGCCACCCACCCCGGAGCCAGCTTCGATAGCCTGTACGGTCAGGCCCTGCTCACGCAAGCGCTGAATCATGTACATGCCCGCCATGCCGGTGCCGACGATGATCGCATCAAGAGTTTTAGTTGGCGACGTACTCATAAGCTGTCCTGAGTCTGGTTAATGTTAAATGTGAATTTGCAAAAAATTGGAAACCGCTGTCGCGGGCATACCACTGCCTACCTGCGCACGCCAATGGTCGCGCCGGTGATGCCAGCGAGCGCGCCCCGTGAGTGCGGACCCTACTTCGAGCAGATTGTGTAATTGCTCATGCGAAAAAACCGGCTGGTAAGCCAGTGTATAAAACCCATGGTGGGACGAATAGTGGGGCTGTCGCCGTGGCGATCAAAATAGTAACTGTTGGAAGTTGCGCAACTGCCCACCTTGAAAATAGTGTTGCCAGTGTTTTTCTGCACCTTACGAAAGTTGGCGTCATTGGCCTCCTGCCGAATTTCAATGTAATTGGCGTGGCGTTTTTTAGCCGCCTTCAGACAGCGTGCCAAATGTTTCGACTGGGTGTCGATCATGCCGAACCAGGACGCGGTACACACGCTGTAGGGGCCAAACATCATAAAGAAGTTCGGAAAATTGGGTACTGTGGAGCCTTCAAATGCCTGATAGCGGTTTTCTTCCCAGAAGTCGCTGATGTCCAGACCGTTTTTGCCAATCAGCCTGAAGGTCGGCACGCTGCCTTTCTGGAACACTTCAAAGCCAGTGGCACAAATGAGGGTGTCAATTTCACGCACGGTGCCGTCTTTGGTGACAATGGCATTGTCGGTAATGCGCTCGATGGGGTCGGTGACCAGGCTGACATTCTCGCGGTTAAAGACGGGATAGAACTTGCTGGTGAAGCTCGGCCGTTTACAGCCGAAGTCGTAGGTGGGAATCAGTGCATCCTGTGTGGCGGGGTCGTCCACCTGTTTGCGAATATGGGCGATACATATTTTTTCGAGTTTTTTGCCGATAGGCGAAAAATATTTATTAAATATCAACAGATTTATCATGATGATATCCGTGAAAAAAATCGTCAGCAGGCGCGCAGCGCGCTGCAATCCGGGAACTTTAGCAAACGCCTTTTGCAATTTCGGCCCGAACGGCATCTCCTTTTTAGGCAGCAACCAGATTGGCGTGCGCTGATAAACGTCGAGGGATTCCACCCGGTCGACGATTTCCGGCACGGCCTGAATACCCGTGGCCCCGGTCCCAATAAACCCGACGCGCTTATCGGTCAGGTCGTAGCTATGATCCCAGCGGCCGGTGTGCATTACCTTGCCTTTGAAGTTTTCAATGCCATCGATAACGGGCAGTTTGGGAATCGTCAGAAAGCCGGTGGCGCTAACCAGATAGCGGGAGGTAAACGTCTGCCCGGATTTGGTGTGCGTTACCCACACATTACGTTGCTCGTCGTAGATCGATTCAGTGGTCTCCACGTTGTAGCGCATATGCGGGCGCACCCCGTACTTGCTCATACAATGATCCACGTACGCCTTCATTTCCGGGCCGGGGGCATACAGACTGGACCAATAGGGGTTTTGTTCGAAAGAGAACGAGTAGCTCAGGGAGGGGATATCCACCGCCAGCCCCGGATAGGTGTTGTCCCGCCAGGTGCCACCGGCGTCGTCCGCCTTCTCCAGAATAACAAAATCTCCCAGGCCTTCCCGCAGCAGGCGAATGGCGGCACCGATACCGGACAGACCGGCGCCGATAATCACCGTTTCGTAATCGATGGGTGATTTGTTCAGGGTGGGGGGGAGCTCGAGTACTGAATCCAGGGCCGCGCTTGTCATCTCATTACCTTTGGGTTTCTTGGTTTACCAGAGGGTAGTAATTATAGCCGGATTCTGCCTGATGTTAACCTGGTTTATCCATCTAATTGGTCGACGCCGAAGACCACCGCCCCGGTTTGCCAATATGGGTGCTGGTGTCGAGATCCGAATCCTGAGCCTTCAGCCTAGACCGGCCAGGGCCGTGTAGGCGGCCCGGCACAGCATACCCCAGAGGATTGCCGAAGACAGGACGTATAATCCGAAGCGCACCAGGACCTTGTTGATTGTGCAATGCACCGCGCTGTGGGCAACCCGCAGTGCCAGATACGCGTAGGCGCCGTACACGTAAAGTTGATCGACCTGATCCGTCAAAGCCAGATACAGGCACAGCCCGTAAAACAACACCGGCAACTCGAACAGATTTTTCAAGTTGTTGGACGGGTAGTTAACCGTCTCCGGTAGCACCTGATTAAGTTTTTCCGGCGTGGATATGGATTGGGGGTCGGGGTTGTTTGCCGCGATCCACGCGAGGCGGCGGATATACATATATATCCACACCACCATCGTGAGCAGCATTAATCCAAAGAACGGAACGAAAATTGCGCTATCTGACATGTATGTAACCCTCTTTTTTTGACGTAAGTAAGTGCCTTGCTGCGGTGCATAAGCTGGGGGAGGTCTTGAGTCATATTCCAGACATATTTTTTCGCAGGCCGAGTTTTTTCCAGGACGACTACCACATCAGGTCATCTGGTACCTGGTAGTCCGCATAGGGG
>JBFJMM010000023.1:0-15885 GCA_041633885.1 Porticoccaceae bacterium | reverse complement strand
GTAACAAATCAGATGGGCACAATCGGCGAGGGCGTCCCGATAGGCCAGAAAATGTTCGGTAAATGCCGCGCGGCTATACACATAGGTCGGCGTTCCGTAGCGTTCGGCGATACTCGCCAACGGTACGTCCTCGGCATACAGTTGGCCGTTGCGATAATCGAAATGATTCATGTCGGCGGTAATTTAAGTATCGCTTCCGTTGCCGTCGGCGCTGTCCTCGGATACGGGCCGGGTGGCAGGTTGCGTTGCAGCGGGGACATTACTCTGCGGTTGTGGGGCGGGTTCCGGCAAATACAATGGGCCTTTGTTGCCACAGGCGGCGAGCCCGATCAGCGACGTGATAATAAGCAGGGAAAGTCGTAACGGTTTCATAGGCCAGCGCTGTCTCAAAATGATAGTGGGGACGATAAGCGGAGTATAGCGGTACTTCCGGCCGGGGCTCAATCACGTATACTGGCAACGGTTGTGCGGAGGGCAATGTGGACGAATCTGAATTTAGTATGCTGGCCGAAAATCTGTTCGAGTCTCTCGATCAGGCGCTGGAAACCTGCGGCGCGGATCTCGATGTGGAGATCAGTAGCGGTCTACTGACCATTACCTGTGAAGCGACCGGCACGCAAATTATCATTTCTCGACAACCGGCCATGGCGCAAATCTGGATGGCGGCAAAATCCGGTGGTTTCCACTTTAATCACGACGCTGGCGAGTGGCGGTGTTCGACCACCGGACAGACCCTGCAGGAGATGCTCAGCGGGGCTTTGTCGCGGCAATGCGAGAGCGATGTGCGGGTACATTTTTAAACGGGATCTACGCCCTGATGTCCCGTCCGGCAAGCCGCTCCCGGCCGCGCACCACCGCGGCCAGGACCTGTTGTGGCGCGGTGCCACCCAGGTGGTTGCGGGCGGCAACGGATCCTTCCAGGGTCAGCACGTCAAATACGTCCGCGTCGATGTGTGGCGAGAATACGCGCAATTCTTCCAGGGTCATTTGCGATAGGTCGCGCCCACTTTCGAGACCAAATGCGACCGCTTTGCCGACAATATCGTGGGCGTCGCGAAAGGGCACATCCTTGCGCACCAGATAATCCGCCAGATCGGTGGCCGTGGCAAAACCCTGGCGCGCCGCACTCAGCATATTGTCGGCGATGACCTCCACGGCGGGCATCATTGCCGCATAAGCCTGCAGGCAGTCGCGCACTGTATCAACCGTGTCGAACAGGGGTTCCTTGTCTTCCTGGTTATCCTTGTTGTAGGCCAGTGGCTGGGATTTCATCAGGGTCAACAGGCCCAGCAAGTGACCGTAGACCCGCCCGGTTTTGCCCCGTACCAGTTCGGGCACGTCGGGGTTTTTCTTTTGCGGCATGATTGATGAGCCCGTGCAGAAGCGATCGGGAAGGCGTATAAAACCAAACGCCGACGACGTCCACAGAATCAGTTCTTCGGAGGCCCGGGATAGATGGGTTAGCAACAGGCTCGCGAAGGCGCAGAACTCAATGGCGAAGTCGCGATCGCTGACCGAGTCCAGGGAATTTTCCGTGGGCTGGTCAAAGCCCAACAGTTGCGCGGTCAGGGCGCGGTCTATGGGATAGGTGGTGCCCGCCAGCGCGGCTGCGCCGAGGGGTGACTGGTTGAGTCGTTTGCGGCAGTCCCGCAGGCGTCCGTAATCGCGGTCCAGCATTTCAAACCATGCCAGCATATGGTGACCAAAGGTCACCGGTTGCGCGGTCTGTAAATGGGTCAGGCCCGGCAAGATAGTGTGCGCTTCCCGTTCGGCCAGATCCAGTAGCGCCATCTGTAGCGCGGTGAGTAACTCCGCGATACCGTCGATCTCGTCCCGCAGCCACAGACGGATATCCGTCGCGACCTGATCGTTGCGCGAGCGTCCGGTGTGTAACTTTTTGCCTGCCACGCCAATTTTTTCCGTCAGGGCCGCCTCGATGTTCATATGCACATCTTCCAGATCCTGTGACCAGGAAAACTCGCCAGCCTCGATGGTGGTGAGGATTTCCCGCAGGCCGGCCGCGATTTCCTGGTTTTCCGCGGTGCTCAAAATACCCGCTTTGTGCAGCATGGTCGCATGGGCGAGGGAGCCCTGTATGTCGTGGCGAAACAGGCGGTGGTCAAAGTCCACCGACGCAGTAAAGCGCGCGACAAACGCATCCGTGGCTTCGCTGAAACGTCCTCCCCAGGAGGGGTTGGCGGCTTTTTTATCGGTCATTGGTGCGGCCTCTGGCAGGGTTGTTGCGCGGGTGTAAAACGTGCTTCACTAGCGGGTGGACATTATTATAACGAATTGCAGGACAATCGCGGCGGAGAAAAGGGCCTGTGAAGTTGAAGTTTGATTTTTCCCTCAGACACAAACCCGTATCCCTTGGCGAAGTCGACTATGTTTTACCCGACCTGTGTCGCGGCGAGGGCTTGCTCGGCGTCGTAGTCATCGCGGAATTACTGGCGTTACTCATTACTGTGGCCGCCGACGGTTTACTGCCCTTCAACTGGGCGATGCTGGGACAGATATCCGTGCTGGCCCTGTGGATATCCCTGCTCAGTGCCCTGGTGTTATGTAAAGCGAATCCGAAACTGGTGGGGCTCACCTCTATCAGCAGCGCGCTGATTAGCTATGGGTTGATTCTGGGCGTGACGCTGGTGAGCAGTATCGGTGCCGAGTTATTGCTTTCCTATGGCTTTGGGGGGCGGCGCCTGAATTTCGCTCAGGTACTGGAAAATGTCCTGATCGCGGCGATACCGGCCGGCGTGGTGCTGCGGTTTCTGTTTTTGCAGCAGCAGCTACGCATTCAGCAGCGGGCCGAACTGGAATCGCGCATTCAGGCGCTGCAATCCCGTATCCGCCCCCACTTTTTATTCAATAGTATGAATATGATTGCCAGTCTGATCGGCTCCGATCCGGAAAAAGCTGAACGGGTGGTGGAAGACTTGTCGGATCTTTTTCGCCGCGCGTTGACCGATTCACAAACCCTCGTGCCGCTGCGCGAGGAGCTCGCGCTTTCCCGCAGTTATTTGCAGCTGGAGAAGTTGCGGCTGGGGGATCGGTTGCAAACCGTCTGGGAAATCGGCGATTATGGTGCCAGTGTACAGATACCCTGCCTGACGTTGCAGCCGGTGCTCGAAAATGCGGTCTACCACGGCATTCAGATGTTACCGGACGGTGGAAAAATTCAGATCAGTGTAAAAAGAATTGCCGATCGCATCGAGATTAACGTCAGCAACCCGCGCAACCCACGCATGAAGCATAACAAGGGCAGTAAAATGGCAATGAGCAACGTACGCCATCGGCTGGAGGCCCATTTTGGCCCAGGCGCAAAATTGCGATTTGAAGCCGATGATACCCGTTATGTAACCTCTATCAGTTATCCCGTTACCGGGGCTTGATAACGATGAATGTACTGATTGTAGACGATGAGCCACTGGCCCGGGAGCGCCTCGCGCGCATGGTGCTGGCACTTGGCGGTTGTCGTATAGTTGGTGAGGCTGGCAACGGGCAGGACTCCATTAAAATAGCTCGGGAGACCTCGCCCGATGTGGTGTTTATGGACGTGCGTATGCCGGGGATGGATGGTCTCGCGGCGGCACAACATCTCGCGGAACTGGATCCACCACCGGCGGTAATTTTTTGTACGGCGTACGACGACTACGCGATTCAGGCATTTTCCACCCAGGCCGTCGGTTATCTGTTAAAACCCGTCAAGCAGGCGGATCTGGAAATGGCGCTTAACCGTACGCGCCGGGTGAACAAGGCACAGCTTACGGAGTTGCAGCAAAAACCGGGGTTCACGTCCGGTGGGCGCACCCACATCGCCGCTAAAAATAGACGGGGTATCGATCTGGTGGCGGTGGCGGAAGTACGCCTGTTTCAGGCGGATCACAAGTATGTCACCGCCTACTACAACGAAGGTGAAGTGCTGCTGGATGAAACCCTGAAAGAGCTGGAGCAGGAGTTTGAAGGCCGCTTTATGCGCATTCATCGCAACGCGTTGGTGGCAATTAATCATATCGACGGGCTGGAGCGAGACAAGGAGGGGCAGTGCTTTGTGCGTCTCGAAGGGCTCGATATCAAGCCCCAGGTGAGTCGCCGTCATATAGGACCATTGCGCAAGCTGCTGGAGCAAATCTGACCCGTTCGGCAATGGGCTACGCCCCATCTGTTATCATGGCAACCCGTTGTCATCAGACCGATAGCTTCCCATGACTGCCCCTAGAACTACCCCCCTGCGTATTGCCACCCGCGAAAGCCCACTGGCGTTGTGGCAGGCGCATCACGTCAAACGATTGCTGCAACGCCAACACCCCGAGCTGCCGGTGGATATCATCGGTATGACGACCCGCGGCGACCAGATACTAGACCGGTCCCTTGCCAAAATTGGTGGCAAGGGATTGTTTGTCAAGGAGCTGGAAGTAGCGCTGTTGGCGGGGCGCGCGGATATTGCCGTGCACTCCATGAAAGATCTGCCGATGTTATTTCCGGACGGTTTGTCCCTCGGCACGATCTGTGAGCGGGAGGATCCCAGCGACGCGCTGGTGTCCAATCTGTACGCTGATCTCGATGACCTGCCAGTCGGCGGCCGCGTGGGAACGTCGAGCACACGCCGTCAATGCCAGCTGCGGGCTGCCCACGGGCATCTGAAAATCATCGATTTGCGCGGCAACGTCAATACCCGTCTCGCCAAACTCGAGGCGGGAGATTACGATGCAATTATTCTAGCGACGGCTGGGCTGGTGCGCTTGCAGCTGGCGGATCGTATTCGCCAGCGTTTGCCAATCGAGGTGTCCCTGCCAGCTGCCGGGCAGGGGGCTATCGGGATTGAGTGTCGCAGTGATGATCGGCGCGTCCAGGAGCTACTTGCCCCGTTAGGCCACCCGGCGACCACGATTTGTGTCACCGCGGAGCGGGCGGTGAATCGACATCTGGAGGGCAGTTGCGAGGTACCCATAGCCGCTTACGCCGAGCTGGAAGGTGAGCAACAAATTTACCTGCGTGCGCGGGTTGGTTCCCCCGCTGGCGCGCCCTTGTTGTGTGATGAGCTGCGCGGTAGCACCGCTGACGCGGAGCAACTGGGGGTGGAGCTGGCAGAGCGCCTGTTACAGCGCGGCGCGCGGGATATTTTGGCAGCCATTCGCCGCGCCTGAGATGAATGCCTCTCCCGCCGTGTTGATTGTCCGCCCGCAACACCCGGGCGATCCCCTGGTTGCGGCGTTGGCGACCCTCGGCTGCCCGGTGTTTGAGTACCCGGTGATGCACATTTCCCCGTTCGCCGTCGACAATCCCGCATTACTCGCACCGATGCGCTGCTTTGAGGATTACCACAAGGCAATTTTTGTCAGTCGTCGGGCGGCGCAGCTGGCGCTGTCCTGGCGGGATCGGCAGGGGTGGTCATGGCCACCGCAGTTGCAGTGCTTTGCCGTGGGGGAGCGGAGTGCCGAACCATTGCGCGCACGGCACGTCAATGTGACTGTTCCCGCTCGCGGCGCCAGTAGTGAAATGCTCCTGACACTACCGGAATTGCAACAGGTCGATGGGCAACGGGTGCTGATTCTGCGGGGCGAGGGTGGGCGTACCCTGTTGGCGGACACATTGGCGGAACGGGGCGCCCGAGTTGATTATTGTGATCTTTACCGCCGGGTGGTGGACGCCGGACACGCACGGCAACTGCGACATCTGTTGGCGTCAAAAGCGAAGTTGCTGGTGGTTATCCACAGTGTGGAATTAATGCATGCAATGATGCAGGTACTTGGCGCTGACGCACAGAACCTGCTGGCCCGCCATTACTGGCTGGTACCTGGCGAGCGGGTTGCCGAGGAGGCTCGCAGACTGAGTGCGGCCACGATTATCGTCGCCCGCAGCGCCGTGACTAAGCACATGGTCGGGGAAATCAGACGCTGGTACACTGCGCATCAGCAGGCCACCAGGCTCCAGTAGTACCGGTGAATGCCGCCAGGGCCGCGTTGTGGTGAAGGGTATTTTGCAGGCCGTTGTAGGCGCTGAACCATGGCGCTTAGCGGGGCGCTGGCTGTGTGATTGGTGGTGGCAGACCAGAATTTATTGTTGAAGATGTCGAGTCAGGATATTCCTTGTGGACAAACCAAACGAAACAGGCAGCGACACAGCTGTACCGACCGGTGGTGATAGCGACGGTAACGGCGCGACCCCCGACGCCACAGAGCAGGCCCAGCTGACCGACGACGAAGGTGCGGGGCAAGGCACCGTGTCGACGTCCCCGGCGACCGAACAAACGGAGCGCGAGGAAACGTCCAGAGGTGCTGGTGTGTGGGGAAAAGTCGTTTTGCTATTACTGCTGGCCGCGCTGGTTGGGGGTGGGTTTTCAGCCTGGCAGTGGTGGCAACAAGCTGGTTCCGGCACTTCGAACCAGGCGCTGAGCGCCATGCTGGAACAGCAGCAGGGGCAATTGGGCGCGTTACAACAGCAACTCGATGGCGAAGTTCAGGACTGGGCGCAGCGGTTTAGCGCGCAGGCGGCCCGCAGCGATGCGCTGACAGCACGCCTCGCCAGCCAGGAAGAATTGCTACGGGACCTGTCTGCTTCCGGCCGCGAGGATTTAATCCTCGCGGAGGCGGAGTTTCTGCTGCGCCTTGCCAATCAACGGCTATTGAGTGAGCGGCAGCCCGGCGCCGCACTGGCGCTGCTCGAGAACAGCGACAGGGTTTTAGCGGAAGTCGACGATGCCGGATTATTTGCCGTGCGCAAGGCGCTCGCCCAGGATATCAGCGCGTTGCGGCTTGCGGCGACGGTCGATCGGGAAGGGCTGTATCTGCAGCTCGTGGCCCTGGGTGAAGCCGTCGCCAAACTGCAGTCCCTGCCCAGACTGACGGATATGGCAACACCGACGGTTATAGCGACGACGCAAGAATCCTTCGCCGACGACGCCGTACCTGAGGGCGCACAAAGTACGCCAGAATCGCCGCGCTGGTATACCAGGTTGCTCGCCAATGCCAGGCACGCTTTGCAACGTTTTTCAGAGGGTTATCTGACCATCCGCCGCCTCGACAGGCCGATGACGCCGATGCTGTCCGCGGATCGGGAACTGTTGCTCAATCACAGCCTGCGCCTTGCCCTTGAGCAGGCGGAACTGGCTTTGCTACGCGAGGAACAGGAGGTCTACGTGGCGAGCCTGAACAAGGCCGAGCAATGGCTGCAAACCTATTATCAGTTGATTCCAGAGTCGCAGGTGTTGATCGCTGAGCTGCAGGGCTTGAAAACACAGGATATCGTGCAAAAATTGCCGGATATTTCCGGGTCGCTCGATGCCCTGCGGCACTATCAGCGGGCGCGCCAGACACGTAAATCTGCGTTGGTCGCAACGCCATGATGAAGCGCTTGCTGGTGATTGCGTTGGCGCTGTGCGCCGGCGGTCTGCTGTACTGGCTCATGCAGAATAAGCAGGGGTTTATTTTACTTTCTATCGACAACTACGCCATTCAGGCCAATCTGTGGTTAGTGGTGCTGTCGTTGCTGGTGCTGTGGTTCCTGGTGTGGTTGCTGCGTCGCCTGCTGGTGGCGACGTTGGGGCCGGTTGCCGCCCTGTGGGGGCGGCGGAAGGGTCGCGCCCTCGCCAAAAGTCGGGCCCTGACCCGGCGCGGCATGGAGGCATTTGTGTCCGGGCAGTGGGCAGCCGCGCAAAAATATCTGGGCAAGGCGGCGCCCTCTTCAGATATGCAACTGGTGAATTATGTGATGGCCGCACAGGCCGCTGTCGAACTGGGGCAGAAAGACGCAGCGGAGCGCTGGTTGGCAAAGGCCAGTTTGTTGGGGGGGGAGGCCGACTGGATAGCTGGATTGACCCAGGCCAACATATTGATCAGACAAGATCGGTTGTCGGAAGCGGTGACGCTGCTGCGCGAGCTGCATGGCCGGGCGCCAGACCACAGCCAGGTACTGGCATTAATGGCTCAGGTTTATGAGACAAAGGGTGACCAGGAAAGTCTCGGCAAACTGTTGCCGGATTTGCGGCGTTACAAGGTCAAATCCAAAGCCGCGTTACAGGAGTTGGAAGCGAACTATTATCGCACCCGGCTGGATGCCACGGGGGCTGAACAAGCTGGTGCCGACGACCCACACGCGGGGGAGGTTGTGTTGCGGCTGTGGTCGGAAGTGCCCCGTCAGTTGCGGCGCCATCCCGATCTCATTTTCGCCTGCGCGAGAGCGCTGGAACAGGTCGGTGAGTCACTGCAGGCGGAGTCCCTGTTGCGGGGGTATCTGAAAGGCGATGGCTGGGAACCGCGCTTTATCAGGTTGTATGGCGAGTTGCGCAAGGCCGACCACGCCAGACAGCTGACCGTTGCCGAAGGCTGGTTGCAATCCCATCCCGAGGATGCGGATCTTTTACTGACCCTCGGACGCCTGAGTCGGCGGGCCGGATTGTGGGGCAAGGGACGGGATTATCTGGAAGCCTCGTTACGCCTGCTGCGGCGCCCCGAAGCCTATGCCGAGCTGGCCGCGATTCTCGTGGAGCTCGGGGAAGTGGAAAAAAGCCAGGAATGTTATCGGCAAGGACTGGCTGCCTACACCCCCGCGGAGGGCGCCGCTGGTGGAAAAACGATTGCTGCGTAAAGCGACCAGATTAGTCGCATGGCAGTAGCGCCCTGAGTTGATGCGGTTAAACAGTTTGTCGGCCCGCCCCGCGCCGCCGTGCTGCGCTACCCCGCTTGGCCACGCTTTCTCCTGTGCACTTGTTCACTCGCTCCGCACCGCCGCTATGGTCCAGTGCGCAGCGGCTCCTCCATGTGCGTCTAGTCCAGACGGGGCCCACTCCGGGTAATTTCGTCAGAGACCGCAAACTTTTTGAAATTTTCGATAAACAGGGTGGCCAACTTGGTGGCTTGCACGTCGTAGGCGGCGGTATCGCCCCAGGCCTCCCGGGGGTTCAGGTATTTTGTATCGACGTCCGGCACGGCCGTGGGAATTTCCAGGTTCAGCAGTGGAAGCTTATGCGTGGGCACATCGTGCAGCGCATTGTTTTGAATGGCTGCCACAATGGCGCGCGTAACCGGTATGGGAAACCGCGAACCCGTTCCGCCCGCCCCTCCGGCGCCTCCGGTCCAGCCGGTGTTCACCAGATAGACCCGGCTGTCGAAGTCCGCGATACGTTTCATCAGCAATTCCGCGTATACGCCAGCGGGTCTGGGCATAAACGGTGCGCCAAAGCAGGTGGAAAAAGTAGGGTTGATACCCGCGGCCGCGCCCAGTTCAGTGGAACCCACCCGTGCGGTATAGCCGCTCAGGAAGTGGTAGGCAGCCGCTTCCTTGGACAGGATCGATACCGGAGGCAATACACCCGTCACATCACAGGTCAGAAAAAGGATGTTTTTGGGTTCCCCGCCGCGATTATCTGTGGTGCGCATTTGCACGTGCTCAAGGGGATAGCTACAACGCCCGTTTTCAGTCAGGGTGGTGTCGTCGTAGTCGGCGACGCGCTGCCCGTTGGCCACGATATTTTCAACAATGGCACCGAAACGGATGGCATCCCAGATCACGGGTTCATTTTTCTGGCTCAGGTTGATGGTTTTGGCGTAGCAGCCACCTTCGATATTGAAGACGGCACCTTTTGCCCAGCCGTGCTCATCGTCGCCAATCAGATAGCGATCGGGATCGGCGGACAGGGTGGTCTTGCCGGTGCCGGACAGCCCGAAAAACAGCGCCACATCGCCCTCCGCGCCCACGTTTGCCGCGCAGTGCATCGGCATCACATCTTTTTCCGGCAACAGAAAATTTTGTACTGAAAACATGGCTTTTTTCATTTCACCGGCGTATTTCATACCGGCGATCAGTACCTTGCGCTGCGCAAAATTCAGAATCACCGCACCGCTACTGTTGGTCGCATCCCGCGCGGGGTCGCAGACGAAATTGGCCGCGTGCAGGATTTTCCATTTCTCTTTGCCGGCCGGGTTAAATTTTTCAGTGCGGATAAACATATTGCGCGCAAACAGCGAATGCCACGCGGTTTCAGTGGTGACGGTAACCGGTAAATAGTGTTCCGGATCCTGGCCCACGTGCAGATGGGTGACAAACCTATCTCTGTCGATCAGGTAATCTTCAACCCGCGCCCACAGGGCGTTAAAGGCGTCCGCCGGAAAAGGGCGGTTGACTGGACCCCAGGCAATGGCGTCGGAGCTGCTCGGTTCCTCGACAATGAAGCGGTCGGCGGGGGAGCGGCCGGTATGGTTGCCGGTGGTGGTGAGCAGTGCGCCAGTGTTGGTGAGAATGCCTTCTTTGCGCTGCAGGGCCAGTTCGATGAGTTCGGCGTGGCTGAGGTCAGTGTAGACATTTACCGCAGAATCTTCGATTTGCGTCATTAGTATCAATCCTGTGGAAAGTTCAGAAAAGGATAGTCCAGAATAGCCCGATGCAACCAGTCATAACCGGCTGGATGAAAGCATTTGCTCGGCGTGTCGCGCCACAGCCACCCCACGGGCCGCCCCGACGGGTAATTCGCCGCAACGCACCGGGAGAAATGTGCAGAGTTGTCCACCAGGTAAAATCGGTCCAGAAAAACGGCCGCCAATTATGCCAGAAAAGGGGCCGATGGCGAAACGCGAGTTTGCGGCTGACCAGCGGGTTGTCTATTGTCGCGTCAATGCAAAAGCGGGCTGGAATGTGGCAGTAGCGCGTCGATATCCGCACGGGTGAAAGTGTAGATGAAATGGCAGAATTGACAGGTGACTTCGATGTTCGGGTTCTGCGCCAGCATGGACTGAATTTCGCCCTGGCCCAGGTTGGCCAGCATATTAACCGTACGTTGCCGCGAACAGGTGCAGGAGAAGCGCAAGGCCCGGGGCTCGAACAGGCGCACGGACTCCTGATGGAACAGGCGGTGTAGCTGCTGTTGGTGGCTCAGGGTCAGCTGTTCCGCGGCGCTGACGGTGTGCGCGAGGCTGGTGAGTCGCTCCCAGGTTTCCTCGCGTTGCGCCAGGCTCTGCGCTCTGGGCGGCAGCGCCTGCAGCAACAGGCCCGCGGCGCGCTGGC
The DNA here is from genome assembly GCA_041633885.1 of Porticoccaceae bacterium. Classification (GTDB taxonomy): domain Bacteria; phylum Pseudomonadota; class Gammaproteobacteria; order Pseudomonadales; family Porticoccaceae; genus JBFJKD01. The sequence continues at coordinate 4,890 of JBFJMM010000023.1, read as the reverse complement.
CGTCCGCGGTGATCCACAGGCGGGTGGGTAGTTGTTCGGAGCGTTGGAAATACTCTTCGAGGCAGCGATCCAGGCGGCTTTGCTCGAGGGGTACGATGCCCTGATAGCGCGACCCCTGCTGTGGATCAATCGTGACGGCCAGATGGCCGTTGCCTATGAGACGGCGAATATCGTGGTCGTCGATAGATCCGCTGGCGCTTTTTTGATACCCATCTCTGAGTTGTCCCACGGCGCGCAGATCGCGATGGTGGGAACAATCCGCCATAATCAGCGCCAGGGGGCCGTCCCCGCCCCGGGCCTGTAGCGTCATGGTGCCGTCAAATTTCAGTGTGGCGCTTAGCAGCCCGACAGCGGCCATAAACTGACCAATCAGGGATTGCACCGCCTCCGTGTGGGAACGATGCTCGAGTGCCGTCCTGTAGCTGGCGTCCAGCGAGATGATTTCCCCCCTGACGTCGCTGTCCACAAAGATAAAACGCTGCAGAATATCGGATTCAGGTAGTGGCATGGTGTCGTGTCGGGTGTCGGGTGTCGGCGGCGGGGTGTCGGGCCAGAGGCCGTCAGCTGAGCCGGAGTACATTGGCGGCTTATGGTACTACACTTTGCATGTGCGGCTATTGATCGTGGGCCTTGTTTTGAAACTGGTGTAACTGGCGACGCTGTTTTTTTGTAGGCCGTTGCTGGGGAGGCTGGTGGCCGTCGCGAGCCGCCCTGCGCAATTCCGTACGCTGTTGCCGTATGGCGATACTGTCCGGGGTTTCGGTGTAGAGTAGTTGCGCCTCGGGGGCGCCTCTGCGTTGCTCCGAGAGTGCCGCGACAACCACGGTTTTCTGGTCCCGGCCCTGAGGAATTTCCAACATCGCGCCGACTGTAATTTCGCGACTCGGTTTGGTGCGCTGCCCGTTGACAGTAATTTTACCGCTCTCTATTGCGTGTTTGACCAGTGACCGCGTTTTAAAAAAACGCGCCGCCCACAACCATTTGTCGACCCGTATTTTTTCCATAGCCAATGGCGGCTTTACGGCCCTGTTCCGGTGCCGCGCAGGTCGCCGTCGCAGGGCGTGGTTAACAGTTCATCGAAATGATCAATGGCCGGGAACTCGAGATTTCCCCGCGCTGCCCGCTTGCTGTCTGGCTGGCGAACACAAATCAGGTGTGTAATCCCATACCCTCGGGCGGCACGTAGTACGGCTTCGCTGTCGTCGATAAACAGTGAGCGTGCGGGATCGAAGGCTACCTGCGTTGCGAGCTGCTGCCAAAAAGCTTGAGATTCTTTTGGCGCACCGTAATCGTGGGAGGAAATCACCCGGTCGAGCAGGGCGTCGATGCCGGTAATTTCGAGTTTCAGATCAAGGCTGTGGCGGTGGGCGTTGGTAATCAGAATGCGCGAGCGACGCTGTTCGCCGAGCTGTTGCAGAAAGCGTCGCACCTGAGGCCGCTCGGCAATCAGGTGGCTGACCTCGCGCTTCAGCGCGGGAATATCAACTGCCAGGGTGCGCGACCAGTAATCCGTGCAATACCAGTCGAGGGTGCCCTGCTTGCTTGCAAACTGACTCAGCAGGTGCTCAAGGGCCTGAACGGGATCGAGATCGTGATGTTCCGCGTAGCGGCGAGGCAGGTGGTACTGCCAGAAATAGTTGTCAAAATGCAGATCGAGCAGGGTGCCGTCCATATCGAGGAAGACGGTGTCGATGGCGCTCCAGTCAATCATTGCGGATAATGCCCGAAAGTCAGTTTGGCAGGTTGCAGAATATGTCGTCCAATCCTAGCACAATGAATGCCCCGAAAATATTGCAGCGACAGGCGGTGGCGCGCACGCGCCTGTTTAAGGTGGAGCAGCTCGAACTGCGTTTCAGTAACGGCGTGGAGCGCACCTATGAACGACTGGCTTCCGCTGGATTTGGGGCGGTGGTGGTGGTGCCGGTGCTGGATGATGCCTCGGTGGTGCTGGTGCGCGAATATGCCGCGGGCATTGAAGACTATCAATGGGGCCTGCCCAAGGGGGCGATCGACCCCGGAGAACAACATGTAGCGGCGGCCAATCGGGAATTACAGGAAGAGGCGGGCTACGGCGCGCGTCAGCTTGAATTTATCAAAAGTATTCATCTGTCGCCGTCGTATATGTCGCGCACCATCGATATTGTGCTCGCGCAGGACCTGTATCCCGCTTCCCTTCCCGGCGACGAACCCGAACCGCTGGAGGTGATGACCTGGCCGTTGGCAGATCTAGGTGGGCTGATGGCGCGCGCAGATGTTTCGGACAGTCTGTCCATTGCCGCGTTGTATCTGGTGCGCGATCTGTTGCGCGAACAGGGATTGCCGACAGGCCAAACCTTAACCAAGAGCAAATAACAGGGAACATTTGCGGCGTGACAAAAAACACTGGTGAGACAAGTATTGAAATTAACCGCGGGGCGTTGCTGGAGCAGGTGATTGCGCTGGCGCAACAGGCGGGAAGGGCGATTCTCGACGTCTATGACGGCGCTCAGTTGAGCGTGCAGACCAAAGCTGATGAGTCTCCGGTAACGGCGGCGGATCTTGCCGCCCACGGTGTGCTCGTGCCGGGCCTGCGCAACCTGTTGCCCGAGATCCCGGTGCTGTCGGAGGAAGGGGAGATTCCCGATTTTCGAGAACGTAGTCGTTGGCAGCGCTACTGGATTGTTGACCCGCTGGACGGCACCAAGGAGTTTATCCAGCGCAACGGCGAGTTCACCGTCAATATTGCGTTGATAGAAAATCACATCCCGGTCCTGGGGGTGGTCTATGTGCCGGTAACCGGGGTGATCTACGCCGGGTCGGTGGCGGCAGGCGCGTTCAAGGAAGAGGGCGGAACACGCGCACCTATTCGCGTGCGTCGGTTACCACCCCCCGGAGAAGTGACAGTGGTGGCCAGCCGTCGGCACGGGGCCGATACGGTAGAAAGATTATTGGCGCGCCTGGCGGATCAACTGGGTCCGGTGCGCGCGGTGTCCATGGGCAGCTCATTAAAACTGTGTCTGGTGGCAGAGGGTGTGGCGGATTTTTATCCGCGGCTGGCGCTGACCTGCGAGTGGGACACGGCAGCGGCTCAGGCGGTAGTCGAGGCGGCGGGCGGCGCGGTGCTGGATATTCATCTCGCACCGCTGCGCTACAACACCAAAGAGGAATTACTCAATCCCTTCTTTTATGTAGTTGGCGACCAGACGTTTGCCTGGTCAACCCTGTTGCGCAACCCGACACCCGGTCTTGATCCCACGGATTAGCTAGAAAATATCCTGTGGCAGGGGCGCCCCCTGGCGTCCAGCAGGGGTGTTTTGACTGGCGAGCGGTGGGGGTGCGTTTTCCTGCAAAAATAATTCGAATATGGCGTCCGCGTCTCCCGGGGCTGCGCGTTGGCCGGTGGCGGGGTTAATACGAACCGATACCAGGCCGTCTGGTTGCGGCGGGTAGGTTTCGGGCTTGCCGGCAAGGGCTGAGCCCATAAAATCCATCCAGATTGGCAGCGCGGCAGAACCGCCGTACTCCCGTCTCCCGAGGGGTTTGTTGTCATCGAATCCCACCCAGACCGTGGTGACGAGGGTGGGGTTATACCCGGAAAACCACGCGTCGCGAGGCCCGTTGGTTGTTCCAGTTTTACCCGCCAGGTCGCCGCGCTGGAGCGCCAGAGCCTTGGTACCCGTGCCTCTGCGAATAACGTCCTTGAGTATGGAATCGACGATATAGACGACCCGTTCGTCCACGACCCGCGGCGCTGGTGGCAATACTGGTGCTTGCGATGTTGACGTTCGTGATGTTGGTGTTTGTAGGCCGGTCGGGTCCTGGTCCGTAACATCACCCGCACTCAGTTCAATACCCGCTGACGAGTTATCCCCTTCGGCAATGCTGGTAGCGGCGAGCGCCGCTTCGCAATCGTCGCAGACGGTGACCGGGTTGGCGCGGTACACCGTGTTGCCTTCCTGGTCGTCGATGCGATCGATGAGAAAGGGTTCAACCTTAAAGCCGCCATTGGCAAATACCGTGTAGCCAGTGGCAATTTCCATGGGTGTCAGGGCGTGAGTGCCGAGGGCGAGGGACAGGTTTTTTGGTAACTCGTCGCTGTTAAATCCGAAACGTTGCAGCCCGCGGATTGCGTTTTTAATGCCGAGGCTGCGCAGCACGCGGATTGAGACCAGATTGCGCGACAGGTAGAGCGCGGTGCGCAACCGCGTTGGGCCATAGAATTTGCCGCTGTCGTTCTCGGGCCGCCATACACTCTCCAGCCCCGGGTCATCGAATACCACCGGTGCATCGTTGATCACCGTTGCCGCGGTCATTCCTTTGGTGAGCGCCGTTGCGTAAATAAACGGTTTGAAGTTGGAGCCGGGCTGGCGTTCTCCCTGGGTGATGCGGTTGAAATGACTGCGGTTAAAATCATAGCCACCCACCAGTGCCCTGATGGCGCCATTTTCCGGGGACAGGGCCACCAATCCGGCCTCCGCGGCAGGGACCTGCGTCAATTGCCAATGGTTATCGGCGGCGACCACACGCACCAGGTCGCCGACGGTGAACAGGTCGTCGGGGCTGGCGATGGGAGCGCTGCGACTGTTCTCGGTCACATAGCGGCGCAAATCTTTGAGGCTATTGTCCCAGTCCAGAGTGGCACCACTGCCGTCCGCCAGCTGTACGAAAATCTGGGTGTCGTCGACAGCGGTGACGATGGCGGGTTGGGTGTCCCCGTAAGCCGGTGTCTGGCGCAGGGCAGGAAGCCAGGTTGTGGGGTCGGGTAGATTTTTTTCAGGTCCCCGGTAACCGTGTCGCCAGTCGTAGGCGTGCAGTCCCGCGCGCAAGGCTTGCACGGCTTTTTTCTGCAGCGTGCTGTCGACGGTGGTAATGACGGAGTAACCGTTGGTGTAGGCTTCCAGGCCAAGCCGT
>JBFJMM010000022.1:0-16135 GCA_041633885.1 Porticoccaceae bacterium | reverse complement strand
TCAGGAGCGACGTCCGCCCCGGCCCCGCAGTTTATTGAGGTGCCGTTGCTGGCGAACCCGCTCCCCCGGGGACGGCGCCCCACCAACCCCGTCCTTAAAACCCACCGATGCACACAGTTTTTTGGTATCGCTTAACGGCAACTCCAGCCAGTCCCCACGCCGCACATAAGAGGGAATCTCCACGGTGGCGAAGCGAATGCGTTTGAGACGGCTGACTTCTACCCCCTGTGACTCCCACAAGCGCCTTACTTCCCGCTGTTTGCCCTCTTCGATAATGACGTTAAACCACTGATTTGCCCCACCGCGCAGGCCAATTTTGATGTTTTTGAAACGGGCGACGCCATCGTCCAGATCCACCCCTTCGCGCAGACGGGCGAGCATTTCCTCATTGACGGGCCCATGGATCCGCACCAGATATTCCCGATCTACATTACTGGAAGGGTGCATCAAGCGGTTCGCCAGGGCTCCGTTATTAGTGAACAGAATCAGCCCGCTGGTATTGATATCCAGGCGCCCGATGGCGATCCAGCGGCCGTTTTTTATGGGGGGCAGTTTGGCAAAAACCGTGGGTCGCCCCTCGGGATCGCGGCGGGTGCAAATTTCCCCCTCCGGCTTGTTGTACAGCACTACCCGCAACCGATTGCCGGCAGCGGGGGCGAGTGGCTTGCCGTCCACGAGAATGCGATCAGCCTCGTCTACCCGATCGCCAACACAGGCAATTTTGCCGTTAACAGATACTCGGCGGGCCAGTATCCAGCGCTCCATCTCACGCCGCGACCCGAGACCCGACTCCGCCAGCACCTTGTGTAATTTGTCACTCATTCACTTGCATCCGCCGCCCGTGAAACTGTACCCTCGACAGAAGTGTCTGTCTGTAAGTCCCCGTTTTCCAGATAGACTTTCTCGCTGGCAGCCGGTCCCAAAGGTGGAACGTCCTGGTCGTCCCCTCCCAGTTCCCCGCCTATATCGCCGTCGCCGTCTACTTCACTTTCCGGTAGTGTATCCACGGCCTGGTCGGGCATCTCGCCAAATCCCAGTTCGGCGTTGATTTCGTCGATATCGCGAATCTCACCAAGGGGCGGTAATTCGTTCAGGGTGCGCAGATCAAAGTAGTCGAGAAACTGGCGCGTGGTAGCAAACAACGCAGGTCTGCCCGGCACGTCGCGATGTCCGACAATCCGTATCCATTCGCGCTCTTCCAGGGTACGAATAATATCCGAGCTCACCGCCACGCCACGTATCTGCTCGATATCGCCCCGGGTGATCGGCTGGCGATAGGCGATCAGGGACAGGGTTTCCAGCAGCGCCCGGGAGTATTTCCTGGGCTTTTCCTCCCACAGATTGTTGATCCAGGGCGCCAGTTCCTGCCGTACCTGCAGACGGTAGCCACTGCCAACTTTACGCAGTTGATAGCTGCGCCCTTCACACTCGGCGGCAAGGCCCTCGAGGGCGGTGCTCAACAAATCTCTGTCCACCTGATCCCGTTCGGAAAACAGACTCTCCAGCGCCGCCAGATCCAGTGGTTTACCCGCCGCCAACAAGGCGCCTTCCAGGATTTTTTTAAGGGGTTCGATATCCATTATTGGATTCTCGTGCGCACATGTATCGGACCGAACGACTCCGCCTGTACGATCTCCACCAGTGCCTCCTTAATTAATTCCATGATTGCCAAAAATGTAACTACCACCCCTCTACGCCCCTCGGTCACCGTAAAAAAACTCACAAACGGTAGAAATTCCTGGCCCTGCAGGCGCTCCATAATAATAATCATTCGCTCCCGTGTGGACAGGGTTTCCAGTTGCACATGATGGCTCTCAAACATCTGTGCGCGGCGCAACACATCGGACAGTGCGAGCATTAATTCTGGCATTGCCACCACCGGTTGCGGCCGCTCCACCTGCCGATCGGGTTCGAGAGCCACGGCGTGAAAAATGTCGCGGCCAATGCGCGGCAACTCGTCCATATCTTCCGCGGCCTTTTTATAGCGCTCGTATTCCTGTAAGCGCCTGACCAGTTCCGCCCGCGGATCCTCCGCCGACTCCTCCTCGAATTGACGTGGAATCAACATGCGAGATTTGATTTCCGCCAGCATGGCAGCCATTAGTAAATATTCCGCCACCAACTCCAGCTGGAAGGCCTGCATCATGTCGATGTATACCATGTATTGCCGAGTGATCTCGGCCACATTGATATCGAGAATGTTCAGATTTTGCCGCTTGATCAGATACAGCAACAGATCGAGCGGACCCTCGAAGGCCTCGAGGATCACTTCCAGGGCCTCCGGGGGAATGTACAGATCCTTCGGCATCTGGGTGAGGTGCCTGCCCTGCACAATGGCGAAAGGCATTTCGCCCTGTGAGGCGGGGAAAGTGCCGCGCTCCGCAGCTAGCCGGGCTCCGGGCGCGTCGCTATCGGGGGTCGTCGGCAACACAGGTTCGATATGTTCTGTTGTCACGCGGTCTCCGGCGGCGGGCAATTCGCCATTATTATACCGCCATTGGCGACAGGTAGAAGGGAGGTCGGGCTCAGAGCGATAGTATTAGAGGCCAAATGGTGAGGCATCGCCCATACCGCGACGGACCAGTACCGGCGTATCCCCCGTGTAATCAATTATCGTGGTCGGTTCCAGACCACAGTATCCCCCGTCCACGATGGCATCCACCTGGTGGTCCAGTAATTGTCGAATGTCTTCCGGGTCAGTCAATGGGTAATTATCGCCCGGTAAAGACAGGGTGACGCTCATCAGCGGCTCGTCCAGAGTAGTCAGCAGCATCTGCACAATAGGGTTAGCCGGCACCCGAATACCGATGGATTTCCGCTTCGGATGCACCAGTCGGCGCGGCACCTCGGAAGTCGCCTCGAGAATGAACGTATAGGGGCCTGGCGTATTGGCTTTTAACGCGCGAAATACCTGATTGTTGACCTTGGCATACAAAGACAGTTCGGACAAATCCCGACACACCAGAGTGAAGTTGTGATGTTTGTCCAGCTTGCGCAGTTGGCGAATTTTGTCCATGGCGGCTTTATCGCCGAGCTGGCACCCCAGCGCATAGGCGGAGTCGGTGGGGTACACTAACACCCCACCACCGTTAATAATATCCACAACGCGACTGATCAGACGCGCCTGCGGATTATCCGGATGTACGTAGAAAATTTCAGCCATAGGTCACAGGGCCAGATAGTGGCAAGGCACTATAATGATTCACCCTCGAATGTACAGGGGTTTTTCCCTGGGTAGCCATGCCATTACCGCCCCTGCGGACGGTCCGGCACGGGAATCCGTGCTTAGTGGCGCCAAACCCGTTAAAATTCACCGATCATCTCCGTAATCGCGTCCATAGCATGAATAATCCGTCACACGCCCCGCCCGCACCGGGCCGGGAAAACCTGCTGGTCAATTTGCTGTTCAATATCGTTGCGCCGACGCTGATCCTGACAAAATTCAGTAGTGACACCTACCTCGGGCCGTCCTACGGGGTAGTCGTCGCGTTGGCATTCCCCCTTGGCTACGGTGCGCGGGATTTTATCGTCCGCAGAAAAATCAATTTTTTTTCCGCGCTCGGTGTTCTCAGCGTGTGCTTGACCGGCGGTATCAGTCTGCTGGGACTCGATCCCCGTTATCTGGCAATCAAGGAGGCCGCGGTTCCGGGACTGCTGGGGCTGGTCACCCTCGGGTCCCTGAAAACCCCCTACCCTCTGGTAAAAACACTGCTATATAACGACGCTATTTTGCATACCGAGAAGATCGACCACGCATTGACCGCAACCGATAACCACAGGGCTTTCGAACGGCGTCTCACCGGTGCGTCCTGGATAATCGCCGGCTCTTTTTTCCTGTCTGCGACGCTCAACTTCCTGCTCGCCACCTATCTGGTCACCAGCCAACCTGGATCGACAGAGTACAACGAGCAACTGGGGCAAATGACAGCCCTCAGCTTTCCGGTCATCGCGCTGCCCGCCATGCTGGTGATGGTGTGTGCCATGATCTATCTGTTCAAGGGTATTACCGGGCTCACTGGGATGACCCTGGAACAGCTTATTCGTCACTCCCAGCAGGACCCAGAATAATGTGGTACACCATTATCTCCAGCGATCGACCTGACAGCCTCGCTGCCCGACTCGCCGCTCGACCCGCACACCTCGCACGTCTGGAAACGTTACAGGCACAGGGACGCCTGCTGATCGCCGGGCCTAATCCGGCTATAGACTCTCCGTCACCGGGTGACGCCGGGTTTACCGGAAGTGTGGTGATCGCCGAGTTTGACAGCCTGGAGGAAGCCACCCGGTGGGCCGAGCAGGATCCCTACGTGGCCGCCGAGGTATACGCCTCCGTGACGGTAAAACCCTTCCTCAGGACCCTGCCAAAATGATGGCTGCGGTTAACGTCACGGTTGGTTCCCGCTATCATGGACCTTTAGCCGATCAACGACTTCGAGGGCAGCCATGAACAGATATCTGTGGAGCATCATCGCCTCCCTGTTGTACGCGACGCCACTTAGCGCGGAAACCCGGTATATTTCCGATGAATTTCGGGTGCCCTTGCGCAGCAGCCCCTGTAGCACCTGCGCGATTATTCACCGCGGCCTGAAAAGCGGTCTTGCGCTAACCTTTATCGAAGAGCAAAAAGACTGGAGCCACGTAAAAACCGCCGACGGACTGGACGGCTGGATGCCCAGCCAATATATCGTCGACGAGCCGATAGCGCGTCTGAGGGTGGAGCGGGCGGAGGAGCACGCGAACGCCCTGCAAAAAAAATATACCGAGCTGCAGGACCAGATCGCCAGTCTCGAACGCAGTAACATTGAGTTGAGTTTGCAGGCTGAAACCCTGAAAGGTCGTAATCAGGCCATTCACGAAGAACTGGCCATGCTGAGAAAGGTATCCTCCAGTTCCCTCGAGTTGCAGCAGCAAAACCAGGAGCTACTAAAACGCAACAAAATGTTGCAAAGCGATATGGATATTCTGACCGCCCACGCCGAACAACAGCAGGCCCTGCATACCCAGAAATGGTTTTTATACGGCGCCCTCGCGGTGTTTATGGGGGCCATGCTCAGTGTGCTTATCCCCCGTCTGAAACGCAAGCGCGGAGGATATTCCGAGTGGGCCTGACAAACCCACCGCCGTTTCAGGCAGATATTCGGGCGGCTGCGATCCAACTCATCAGGTAACCGGCAGGCGATGATAAAACTCAGCGTCAACCTCAATAAAATTGCCCTGATTCGCAATTCCAGGCCCGGTAATTACCCCGATGTCATTGCTCACGCCCGCACCTGCCTGGCGGCCGGAGCGGATGGCATTACGGTGCATCCGCGCCCAGACTTGCGTCATATCCGACCGCACGACGTACATCAACTCGGGGTATTAATACGGGATCATCCCCGTATCGAATTCAATGTGGAAGGCAACCCTTTCGAGGCTTCGCGGGAGCATTATCCCGGCTTGCTGGCCCTCGTGGAACAAACACGCCCCCACCAGTGCACGTTAGTTCCCGATAGCACCGAGCAGCTCACCTCCAACCACGGCTTCGATATAACTGTCGCGGGCAATCGATTACAGCCGGTGGTGGCGCGCCTCCAGGCACAGGGGGTCCGCGTCAGCCTGTTTATGGACCCGGACATAGAACAGATTGAGCTCGCCGCACAACTGGGGGTGGACCGTATTGAACTGTATACCGGCCCCTACGCCGAACACTGCCGTAAATCCCCGGCCCGCGGGGAAACCCTGTTCACCCGCTATCGCGAGGCGGCCGAATGTGCCCTCGCGCTCGGCTTGGGGGTCAACGCCGGGCACGATTTAAATCTCGACAACCTGGAGCGTTTCGTCGCCCTGCCCGGGCTGCGGGAGGTTTCCATTGGCCACGCCCTGATCGTCGATGCCCTGGCAATGGGATTGACACAAGCAGTACAGGCCTACAAAGCGCGCTTAAGCAGTCGGGTGAGAATGTGACGTTCAATCCCAACCTGTTTATCACAACTGATTGTGAACTCCGGTAACTTCAACCGTGACCGCAGCCGGCGATAGTCCTCAATACACACAGCGCAAGGCATTTTATGCGCAAATGCTTACCATCTACGGGCGCAAACCGGTGCTGGAAGCGCTGCAGGATCCCGCTCTCGAAATTTATCGCGTGCATATCGCCGAAAGTAATCGCACCCATGGAACCATGCGGGAGATTTTGCAGCTGGCGGCGGAACGCGGTATCGAACAGGTCTATCACGATCGTCGTTCCCTGTCGCGCATCTCTAAAAATCAATCCCAGGATCAGGGCGTCGCCGCGGATATTCGCTGTGCGGGATATCAGGACTTGCGAGCCTTTATTGAGGATCGCAGCACCCCATTTCAGCTGATTGCCCTGGAGAATATTACCAACCCCCAAAACCTGGGAATGATTATCCGTTCAGTCTGCGCCAGCTCGCTGACCGGACTGCTGCTTCCGGCGCACGGCTGCGCGGCCCTGTCGCCGCTGGTTATCAAGGCAAGTGCGGGAACATTATTCAAATGCCGTATCCTGCGCTGCACCGATCTGCAAAGCGCGTTGCGGGATCTGGCGCGCAGCGGTGCTGAAATTTGCGTGCTATCCGCACAGGCCCAGCAAACTCTCCAGGAGTTTCGACCGCAGGGATCCGCCGTTTACGTGCTGGGCAACGAAACCGAAGGGGTGTCGAGCGCCACCCAGCAGCACGCTACGCAACGGTTGCGCATTCCAATGCACAATGGCGTGGAGTCCCTTAACGTGGCGGTGACGGCGGCACTGATAGGGTTTCGCTACGAACTTGCCATAACGCGCTAAACCCACCCCAGATGGCGGCCACCAGCGTCAGTACGCCGAGAGCCGCGAAGGTTTGCATCACACCCACCCCGGTGATTAGCAAACCGGAGACAAACGCACCCAACGGGGCGCACCCGAAAAAAGCCAGTTGATAAATCGAAACGATTCTGGAGCGATGGGAAACCGGTGCTTCCGAATGGGTCATCGCTCTACCCAACGTGATCGACACACCGGAAAAAATACCCCACAGCACGACTGCCGGAAACAGTATTGGCACCGGTAAGCGCAGCGCTATAAGCGTCATGATCAAGCCTCTCACAAACAGGCTGACCAACAGTATTTTTCCGGGCCGACTGAAATTTTTCATGCTGCGGATAAAGATCATGTTGGCCAACAGCACGCCAACACTGAAGCATAACTGCAGCATGGCGTAGAATCCCGGGCCGCTATGGTAGATATCCCGGGTCATTATGGGCATCACCACCAGATAGGCGCCAAAGCCAAAAAAACCGGTAGCGGCCACTACGGACATCAGCGCCCGCAATTGCCGAATGCGCCACACTTCCGCCAAACCCGATAAAATTCCACCTTTGCTGGCCGCTCGATTCCCGGGCAAACCCCTGCCACGGGGTTGACTCGCACCGATCAGGTAACCGGCCACAACAAAGAACGCGAGCTGTATGATGAGTAATTGCGCTAAACCAATGTAATCCAGCATGCCCGCCAGAGAAACACCAATCCCCTGAGCAAGAAATTGTATGAAGGTTGCGCGTGCCACGCCCTGCTGCAGGGAGTGTTGGGACACCTGGGGCAGTAAACTTTCCCGGGCTGGCTGCACAAACGCAGTGATGGCCCCGTAAAGCAAGCCAAAAACAAGCAAGGTGCTGTAGTTCAACATCCCGTTCCAAACGGTTAGCAGCATAAAGGCAAACGGAATCGCGTACAGCAGATACACGCGAAACAGATAGGTGCCCAGGTGACGATTATCCGAGACTGCGCCACCAATCAGAATCAGAAACAGATTGGGTAGCATGATCGCCATTTGTGCAATACCAACCCGATCCGGCGACTCGTGCAATATTCCCACCACCAGCCACGGAAACAGCACGACCTGCAGGCCCATCGCTACCGCACCACTACCAATACCGCCGAGGTACAGGCGAAACGGTGTTAGTCGCGACTCAACCGGATTCATTATTGATCATTTTTTAAGACGACCCCTCTTCCGCACAACTCCAAGTAGTTTGACCAGTAGCCACGCGCAGCCAATGACGAGACAAAAAAGGGCAACACACAGTACCAGTAACTGCCCCAGCAAAGCGCCCGGTACATACCAAATTTTTACAGCGGCCACCAAAAATGCGCCGGTTGCCAGCAGGGATAGCAGAAAGGGCATTCGCCACAGCGACTTATTCATAACGCGGTCCTGGATACGCCGCCCTGTAGCGCGGCAACATGGTGCGACGCACTGCTTTACTCGCGGAAAAGATGAGTTTCACATTTCGCGCACCCACTCACAGCGCATGCGAATATTGGAACCGCCGGGACGATGGTATTCGTCGTCACTAACCCAGTTAAAGGAATGCAGTCCGGACAGTTCTGTTTCAAGATGAACGGTCGCTGACACCCAGTACATGCTGACCAACAGGGTTTCAAATTGCTCCAGCCACAGTTCCCACTCGTATTCTATGCCCTGGTAGGAAGCACCGAAGTGCACCACTTCGGTATAGACATCGATATCGCCACCCGCGGCAGCCGTCAGGGAGAACATCTCGCGACTCAGCATTGGCCAGCTATCAGCACCTGGCAGGGCGTCCATGGCGCGACGGTTGGCGATTAGGCGCTGTTCGACGTCGCGCTCGTAGACGGTATCCCTGATACATCCGTAGACAATCGATTCCTGCCGCATAAAAGTATCCTTGTTGCCAGTAATTTGTGCTCTGGTGTTTCGCAAAAATACCTGTTTTACGACGGTTAACCTCCTGTACAGAGGTTACCGATCCCGGTAAGTATCGAGCAGCTGAAGCAATTTCTGTTCGTCGTAAACGGTAATATGCAAAGCAGTCGCTTTAGCTAACTTGGAGCCTGGATCCGCCCCTGCAACCAGGGCATGGGTATTGCTGGAGACGCTGCCCGCGACCCGCGCACCCAGAGCTTGCAGATGTTGCGTTGCCTGTTCTCTGCTCATGGTTTGCAGCGCTCCGGTCAACACCCATGTTTGTCCGGCGAGTGGTTGCGATGCTGTCTTCGCGGGCACACTTGCGGGCCAGTGAATGCCGGCAATGGAACACAATTTATCGACTACTTCGAGATTGTGCCTCTGTTGAAAAAATGTCACCACATGTTGCGCCACGATGGGGCCAACGCCATCGATGCGACTTTTATGGGTGTAGACAATGTCTTCAATCGGCGCCGCCCGTAACTCGTCAAGTGTGTTGAACCCAGCAGCCAGAGCCTCGGCTATTTTCCCGCTGATGCCACGAATGCGCGCCGCCGTTAACCAGTAGGCCAGGCTGTCGCCATCGCCGTCCGCCGGGGACGTCCCTGCGCGCAGGTAATCCTGTAAGGCGGCGGCTGTTGCGGCGCCTATCCCTTTGATACCGCTGACCTGCACAAAATCCTCGATCCGCGCGGCGCGAAGGTTGTTCAATGTTCCGAAGTGTTCCGCCAGGGCAGTTGCGGTGACCTCCCCTACTTCCCGAATGCCCAGCGCGTACAGAAAACGAGGGAACGTAGTGGCCCGACTTGCGTTTAACGCCGCGAGGAGATTTTGCGCAGACTTTTCCGCCATACGCTCCAGCCCCACCAGTTGTTCAACGGTCAATGTATACAGATCGGCGGGGTCGTTGACTAATCCGCTGTCAACCAACTGTTCCACCAGTTTGTCGCCAAGACCATCAATATCCATCGCCCGACGCGCTGCAAAATGTTTAATCGCTTCCTTGCGTTGAGCCGGGCAATAAAGGCCGCCCGCGCAGCGCGCGACCGCTTCATTTTCGGCACGCTCAATATCCGAGCCACACACAGGGCACTGGCTGGGAAACTCAATCGCCCGGGTACTCTTGTTCTCGTCGCCATGGGGTTGCGCGACTCTGACAATCTGCGGAATAACGTCCCCGGCCCTGCGCACAATAACCTGATCGCCAATACGAATTCCGAGGCGTTTAATTTCGTCACTGTTATGCAATGTTGCGTTACTGACCGTGACGCCGCCCACGAAGACCGGTTCCAGCCGCGCCACCGGCGTTATTGCCCCCGTGCGACCCACCTGGAATTCCACATCCACAAGTCGTGTGGTTGCTTCCTGCGCTGGAAATTTACGCGCTATGGCCCAGCGGGGAGCGCGGGCGACAAACCCCAGCTTTTCCTGTAACTCAAGCGCGTTCACTTTGTAAACAATCCCGTCTATGTCGTAGTCGAGTTGATCTCGGCAGGCAATAACTTTGTCGTAATAGCGCTCGCACTGCACAACACCAGTCGCGGTTTCAACCAGATCGCTTAACGCAAACCCCCAGGTTTGCAGCGCCTGTAATATGTCCATGTGGGTGGACGGCAACTGCCAGCCCTGCACCTCACCGATACCATAGGCGCTCATCGCCAGCGGTCGCTGCGCGCTAATACGAGAGTCTAGTTGGCGCAGGCTCCCCGCAGCGGCATTACGTGGATTGACGAACACTTTATGCCCTTCCGCCCGGGCTTGTCGGTTTAGTTTTTCAAATCCTTGCAATGGCATATACACCTCGCCACGCACGGTTAAAAGATCGGGTACATTTTTGCCTATAAGGCGCAGCGGTACGGAGGCCACGGTACGCACATTGGCGGTTATATCCTCGCCAGTCGCACCATCCCCCCGGGTTGCGCCACGTACCAGCACACCATCCTGATAGATAAGACTGACCGCTATACCGTCCAGTTTCGGCTCGCAGGCGTATACCAGTTCTTCTTTAGTTTGCAATTTACGACGTACACGACGATCAAATTCAGCGAATTCCTCGGCATCAAAAACATTATCGAGGGACAGCATGGCAACCGTGTGCCGGATTTGCGCAAATTGCGCGATGGGTGGCGCGCCGACTCGTCGTGTGGGGGAATCCGCCGTGATAATTTCGGGATGCTCAGATTCCAGTTGTTGCAACCGCCGTAACAGGCGGTCGTACTCCGCGTCGCTAATCAGCGGATCGTCGAGAACATGATAGTTATAATTGTAGCGGGTCAGTTGCTCGCGCAGGCGCGCTGCCTCGTCTGCTAATGGCTCGTCACTGGCGTCAGTCCCATCGACCATTGGCTCAATGGCTTCCGGAAAGCTGGCGTCGGGCATAATCCGCGATGCGCTGCCGATAGTGTTCAATCGTTTGCCTGGTCAACACACTGCGATTTTCGTCCTTGATTTCGCCATCACAGCCGTCACTCACTGCCTCCGCCGTTGCCAACATCAGGTCGAACGTATACTGTGGATCCTCGCTGTCCTGGAGAATCATCAAAAAAGTTACACCCGGCGTCACAAACCCCTCCATGGCATCTAGATCAAACGTGCCCGGGTTAACTGCATTAGCCATGCTGAACAGCACCTGTCCTGATCCCTCTTCTCCGGCGTAGCGATGAAATATTTTCATCGCACCAAAACGTAAATTTTGTTCAAGCAAAATATTCAGCAATTCGCCGCCTTTAAATGTCTGACCTTTTTTGGCCATCACGTGCAACGTGATTACGTCGGTTTGTTGATCCGCCTTGTCTGGTGCGGCCTTTTCGTTCGCGGATTTTTTAGGTTTACGTGACACCTCTGTTTGCCTGGCTTCCGGGGCGGGTATTTCCTCTGCCGGCTTCATCAATACCGGAACATCGTTATCCAGCCCCAATTGGGCCTGCTCGGGTTGGCGAAACGGCGCCGTCACTTTTTTGTCGCGCGCCAACGCCTGGCGCATGGGTTCGCTAATTTGCTCCGTGCTGTCGTGGTCGCGGTATCCAACAACCCTGGCACCACCACTGGGTAATTCACTGCCGTACTCGTCTTCCTCGTCGTCGTCAAAAATCGGTTGTTTGCGACGTGACATATGCAACTTTTCATATTTTGAGTTGCGTACACGGCGTACGCCATCGAGCACAATGGCGAGCAGCAGCAACACGCCCAGAGCGATCAAAATTTCGCGCGCGCCTAATTCCATAATCTCCTCAAACCAATATTTTAGTTTTAATTCTAATTCGTACCAGATCAATTGCGCTGGCAGCCTCCTGTTTTTCTGTGCACGGCACCGGCTACGCCTGCGCCAACTCCACTGCCTGATCGACGTCGACGGAAACCATACGTGAAACACCTGGCTCGTGCATAGTCACACCCATCAAATGTTGCGCCATCTCCATCGCTATCTTGTTATGGGTAATGTATATAAACTGCACCGATTCGGACATCTCTTTTACCAGCCGCGCATAACGACCCACGTTGGCGTCGTCGAGAGGCGCGTCCACCTCATCTAGCATGCAGAAGGGCGCCGGATTAAGTTTAAAAATCGCAAACACTAATGCGATTGCCGTGAGAGCTTTTTCGCCCCCGGATAGCAGGTGAATTGTAGTATTTTTTTTGCCCGGTGGTTGCGCCATCAGGGTTACGCCGGTATCGAGTAAATCGTCCCCGGTCAGGTCCAGATAGGCGTGACCACCACCAAACAATTTTGGAAACAACTCCTGCAAGGAGGTGTTTACCCGGTCAAATGTTTCTTTAAATCGGGTGCGTGTTTCGCGGTCAATCTTACGAATGGCGTTTTCCAGCGTGGTCAACGCATCCACCAGTTCAGTGTTTTGCGCGTCGAGATAATTTTTCCGTTCCGATTCGACCTTGAATTCATCAATCGCCGCCAGATTTATCGCCCCCAGTCGTTGAATGCGCCCGCCGATCTGTTGCAGTTGGGTTTCCCATTGCTGATGATCCGCGCGCTCGGGCAGTTCCTCCAATAACACCTCAAGCTCATAATCTTGCTCACCGATTTGCTCGACAATAGTTGCGCATCGAGTGGTTATTTCCTGCGCGCTAATGCGCAGCTTTTCCAACAGCGCGCGCTGCTCCTGAATCGATTGCTCCAACCCGGTCTTTTTTTGCTCGGCACTGCGCATGGCGTGTTCGAGGTCTTCCACTGATTGACGCGCCTTGCCGAGCTCCTGCTCTATGGTTAACCGTTGTTCCAGTTGTTGCGCCAGTGAGCGGTGCAATTCCGCGATGGGGTTTTCCCCCTCCTGGACGCCGGCTAATAACGCCGTGCGCCGTTCCGCCAGGCGAGACACCTGTATTTCGAGCCGCGCGATACCCTCGCGAATAGATGCCAATTGAGTGCTCAGGGATTTCTCGCGAATCGCCAGTTCATGAACGCGGTCGCGATGGTGTCTGGCCCGTTGCCGTGCTTCATCCAGTGTCGTACGATGCACATTACGCGCCTGCAACAATTCCTCGCGGCTCCGGGTATCCTGCGCCATTGCCTCAACCGCCTCCTCCACCAGCTGGCGCGCTTCACCCAACTGCACTTTTTCGGCGGCGGCCTGTTGTTCGGCGTCCCGTAAATCCTGTTCCAGTTGCTGCCGACGGACCCGCGACTGTTCGACCTGGACTTGCGCAGCGCCCAACTGTGAGCGCAATTCGGCGTGACCGCGCTGACAGGTGTTGAGGGCAGTCGCTCCCTGTTCACGTTGTTGTTCCTGACGCGCCAAATCCTGCTCCAGCTGCGCCCGTTGACCATCGAGCCGCTCAACCTCCTGGCGCACATCCCGCAGTTGCAGTTCGAGCTCCTCGAGCTCCCTTTTACGCAGTAGTGTACCCGCCGCCGCATCCTTGTCGCGCACGACCCGCAGCCAATCACGGCCAAACCACACACCATCCCGGGTTACCACGGACTCTCCGGGACCCAGTTGCGGACGCAGCAGCAGCGCTTCCGCCAACGTTTCTACCCCGTATACGCCACTCAAAAACGATTTTCCATGGCCCGCGACGCGACTACTGAGTGGCGTCGCGGTGTTGCCGTCCTCACTTTGCCCAGGAGCGAATGGCGCAACCAGGAGTAGCTCACCACCGGTGAAGTCGCTTAACTGGTCGAGGTAATTATCGAGACTGTCAACACAGACACCCTGCAAATAGTTGCCCAGCACCGTTTCGACGGCGATTTCCCAACCGACATCGACTTGAATATCATCCACCAATCGCGGCCGCCGTTGCAAACCCTGCTCGGTCAACCACTGCACCTCTTTCCCGCCGTCCTGTAGTGCAGCGTCCTGCAAGGCTCGCAGCGACGCTTCGCGGCCCAGCAAGGTCTGTAAGCGGTTCCGCGCTTCACTTAACTGGGACGCGACCTCAGCGCCCTGCCTACGGCTCTTATCAATCGCTTCCACGACTGTCGCAAGTTCCTCCTGCAATTTGCCCTGTTCGGCTTCCACGACCGCCAGGTTATCGCCCAGTGCGGCGATAGTCCCCTGGCTATCCATCCGGGCCAGTTGCTGGCGCTCCGCAACAGCCTGATTAATACGCACGCCGAGTCGTTGCAGACTGTCTTCGAGGTGTTTAATGCGCGCCTGCTGTACCTCTGCCTGCTGGCGCGGTAGCGTGGCGGCGGCATTAAACTCGTCCCATCGGGTCTGCCAGCTCTGCATCGCTTCTTCGGCCGTATTCAAATCCCCTATCGCTTTCTGTTCCGCCTGACGGGCTGCCTCCAGTTGTGGCTGTAACTCCTGTAGTTCCGCGTCCCAACCAACGATTTTGTGCCGGTCGTTGCGCAAATGTTGGTCGGATTCCGTGCAGTTCCGCTCTATTTGCTGTAATTCCTCCTGCAACTCCCGAGCCCGGTCCTGCGCGTGCTGTATCGATTGTTCGAGACGCGCCACCTCGGCACCCACCGCATAGTAGCGCCCCTGTACTTCGTTGAATCGATCACGCAGCTCCGTATATTGACCGCGTTGTTTCTCAATTTCGGTATCGGCGGCACTGCGCTCAGTCACCAGCGCTTCAATGCGCAGGGACTGTTGCGCGATCTCCTTGCGCTGCGCTGCCACCTGCTCGTCAAATTCGCGCCAGCGTAGGGCTAACAGCTCAGCCCGGCAACGTCGCTCCTGCCCCTTGTATTGCGCATATTTTTCCGCCGCCTGGGCCTGCCGTTCGAGACGCTGCAGCTGACGAGCGATCTCCTCTCTGATATCGGTTAGACGCTCCAGATTCTCCTGGGTGCGACGAATACGGGCCTCCGTATCGCGGCGCCGCTCCTTGTACCTGGATATCCCCGCCGCTTCCTCGATATAGACCCGCAACTCGTCCGGTTTCGACTCGACCAGATTCGATATCATGCCCTGTTCGATAATGGCATAGCTACGCGGTCCAAGGCCGGTACCAAGAAAAATGTCCGTGATATCCCGGCGCCGGCATTTATTGCCATTGAGGTAGTAATTGGACTGGCCGTCGCGGGTGATTTTGCGACGCACGGCAAGCTCGGCGTAGGCCGCGTACTCCCCACCCAGCGTGCCTTTGGTGTTATCAAAGACTAGCTCAATGGATGCCTGGCCGACCGGTTTCCTGCCGCCGGAGCCGTTGAAAATAACGTCCGCCATGGACTCGCCACGTAGATGTTTGGCGGAACTCTCTCCCATCACCCAGCGCACCGCATCGATGATATTCGATTTTCCACACCCGTTAGGGCCAACCACCGCGCAGAGATTACTGGGGAATTTGACGGCCGTCGGATCTACGAATGATTTGAAACCGGCCAATTTGATGGATTTAAGCTGCATTCAGATTCCGTTATTAGTAGTGGCGCGGGCACCCTGGCCCCCGGTTCGGGAGTGCGGCGCAAAACGGGATTTTACACACACTGCCCCACTGAAAAAACCAGAGAGTGGCTGTGGGGATCAAGATTTTCAGAAAAGTTACGACCGATTCGGCGTAAGCGGGTAGTATTTCCATTATCTACGACCTGTCCACCCGACAATTCCCCTCAGGAGAGCTGGCGCGATGTTGCACGTGGTACTGTTTGAACCGCAAATCCCCCCCAACACCGGCAATATTATCCGGCTGTGCGCCAATACCGGATTTTTCCTGCATCTCATTGAGCCACTGGGATTTTCCCTGGATGACAGGCGCCTCAAACGGGCCGGTCTCGACTACCGGGAACGGCAATCGATCAACCTCTACCCGGACTGGGATTCATTCGCCGGGCGGGTAGCGGTAAACCGACTATTTGCTGTCACCACACGCGGCACAACCCGCTATACCAGTGCCCAATTTGAAGCCAACGACGCCCTGGTATTTGGCTCCGAAATCGCCGGATTACCCGACGCGTTTCTGGCGCGCCTGACCGCCGGGCAGCGTCTGCGTATTCCCATGCGGGCGGACAATCGCAGCCT